>DATDFW010000408.1:0-20717 GCA_036522375.1 Nitrospiraceae bacterium | reverse complement strand
TTGTGTACTTATCCAATGGGACGAAGTGAACGTCAAGCCCTCTCTGGACACATCTGCTCGCTTGACGGCTGGCCCGGGCTATGGTTTGCTGCGCTTATGTGCGAAGTCGAGTATGTGTCCCGCTCGATGAACCAGGAAGCTCAATGATGAAACGAATACCGACCATCGGTTCTGCCGTGATCGAACGGCTCCACCAATTGGGAGTTCGCCATATATTTGGTATTCCCGGTGACTATGTCCTCAGCCTCTACCAATTGATCGAAGCCTCACCGATTCAACATGTGGGAACGACACGCGAGGACAGTGCGGGGTTCGCGGCGGATGCTTATGCACGTATCAACGGCATCGGCGCGGTCTGTGTGACCTACTGCGTCGGCGGACTCAATACCGTCAATGCGATCGCCTGCGCCTATGCCGAACGGTCTCCAGTGGTGCTGCTGACCGGATCACCGGGACTCTCAGAGCGTGTTCGCACGCCCTACATGCACCACATGGTGCGGGATTTCTCCACTCAACGCGAGGTCTTCGAAAGGATCACTGTGGCCGCCATTTCACTGGACGATCCTGCAACCGCTGAACGTGAAATGGATCGAGCGTTTGCGGCACTCTTACGCTATCGCCGTCCGATCTATCTCGAAATTCCTCGCGATCTCGTACATACGCCGCTGGCAAATCCGTTACGACCCTTGTGTCTCGACGATCAACCGAGCGATACCGCCGCCCTGGGCGAAGCCATTGGCGAAGTTCGTGCCATGCTAGCCAATGCTAAGCGGCCGGCTATCTTGGCCGGTGCGGAGATCGGACGATTCGGCCTGCAAGATGACCTCAGTCGCCTGGTCGAACATCTTAATGTGCCTATTGCCTCGACCCTGTTGGGCAAATCCATCATTCGCGAAGATCACCCACTCTATGTCGGAGTGTACGGCGGCCTCATCGCACGAGACGAGGTCCAACAATTCATCAATGAATCTGACTGCCTGCTGATTCTGGGGTCCATCTTATCCGATGTCGAAGATCTCGATACACATTCGCCCTTGTTATCGGAGGGTCGAACGATTCACGCGACAGCGGATCGGGTAGCCATTAAGCACCATCGCTACGATGCGATTCGATTTCAAGACTTCGTCAAGGCACTCGTGAGCAATCCTCTCCCTTCATTTCCTTCCCGTCCGCTTCCTGCACCGATTCCCACGGCACAAGATACCCTGCCAGCGGATGCCCCTGTGACCCTAATCGGGCTCTTCCGACACCTCGATGGTCTCTTGGATGAACACACCCTCGTGATCGCCGACGTTGGAGAGTCACTCTTTGCCGCCGCCGATCTCCATGTACACCGACGATTCGAGTTTCTCGCCCCAGCCTATTACACAACGATGGGATTTGCCGTTCCGGCAGCGGTGGGCGCTTCATTTGCTGATCCCACGCTTCGGCCGATTGTTTTGGTCGGTGACGGCGCGTTTCAAATGACGGGAACGGAGCTCTCGACTGCCGTGCGATATGGCCAAACGCCGATTGTCGTGGTGCTGAACAATCGAGGCTACTCGACTGAACGTGAAATCCTCGAAGGGCCCTTCAACGACATCCACGATTGGCAGTATGAACGAATTTGCGACATGATCGGAGGTGGCGTCGGCACGCGAATCGCCACTCAAGGGGAGTTCGAGCGAGGACTTGCTGTCGCCCTGGCCGACTCCAGCCGCCTGCATGTCATGAATGTGTTGCTCGACCCAGCCGATCGTTCTGCTGGCATGGTACGGCTTGCACATCGCCTCGCTAAACGAGTTTCCACCAAGCGCTTTTAGCCAGGGATACTCAGAGGGTTTCTTTACCTCATCTCTTAAAAAACGTGACACTTCCCACCCGTCTTTTCACCTTCGTACGTATTAAAACCGAAGCCCAAATGTGAGACCTGGGCTCACGTTTATGTGAGTTCCTGGTCCCGCATCGAGATACTGTTAAGTAAGAATGTTCCTAGGAGGCATACCATCCGAATCAGCGCGAAGAAGCGGCCCAAACGACCCAGTCAGTTGCAAGAATCGGTCGGCGTCGATTCGGTGTTTCGCAGCCTCTCGTTGGTCTGTTCTGTGGCTTGTACTGTGTGTTCTGTTGCCCCTATACGAATTCAATCATCCCCACCATAAGGAACGCACGGGCTAAAACTATGGACGGCGATCAGGCCTTGCACGCATAGACCTCCTCCTCCAGATATTACGTGAAGATCAGAAGCGGCCGGCTCTTACTATTTATCCTGTTGCTTTACCAGCCAGTCCAAAAGTGCATGAAGTGTCTTGGGGTGAGGTATCCAGGCATCTTCACCGGCCACACCACGCCGCCCGCCGATTCGAATTGCTAATCCCCGGCCATGGACCACGGAAAATGCGTCAAAATCCGTACGATCGTCCCCAAAATAGACTGGCACACGATGACGCGCCCACGGTCGCCGAAGCAACATTGACACCGCTGTACCTTTATTCCCAGCCCTAGGAGATCTGGCTTCTAACACACGACGTCCCCGTAGAAGGCTGACGGATCCTTGTGCGATCCATGGTGCCAGCACACGAGTGGCCCGCCGTCGCAATCGAGAACGTTGTTTCGGATTTACCAACCGATCATGCAACGCAACGGTCATGCCTTTGTCCTCGACAAAGGCACCATCGATTCCCTTAGCCGCGATTCTCATCGCCTGAAGCCATCGGCGAACCAATGTTCTACGCGGCGGAGTAGTCAACCATGTTACGTTCCCGTCGGCTTCGAGGCAGGACAATCCGTGATGTCCCACGTAACATATCCCCTCTAATCCGACCCGTCGTCGAAGATCTTTCGGGGCTCGACCGCTTATGACGATAACCGGCAACCGATCGGCAAGTTTCCTTAGCGTATCTCTCACCAACCGGCTCAGCTTGGCCTGGCTTGGATGTGAAACGATGGAGGTCAACGTGCCATCGAAATCCAGAAAAAGGATAAGACGATTCTTCGAGATCGCCGCAAGTCTGGCTCGAAGCGACGCCATGGATTTATCCCGGCACGCTCTGCAAATGCTCGACTTCGATGTCAACGTCGCGCAAACAACTCTCCGCCCAGTGATAAATATCGTGTGTGCTCAGATGAAGACGCATCCTCTGCATCCGTTCTCGTCGTTCGTTCTCAGGCATTTCGAGAGCCTGTCTGATCGAATCGGCCATTCCTTCTTGATCGTACGGATTCACCACCAGCGCCCCGTTCAGTTCTTCCGCGGCCCCGGCCAGGTGGCTCACTACAAGCACGCCGGCCTCATCAACTTGCGAAGCCACATACTCCTTGGCCACGAGGTTCATCCCGTCGTACACCGAACTAACGAGTGTCAAGTCGGCCATCCGGTAGTAGGTCACGAGGATGGGTAGAGTTACTCGTCCTTCGATGTACTCGATCGGCTTCCACCCTTTGTGTTTCCCATCCGGCAGTCCCTCGAACTGCTCATTGATCTCCGTCACAGTCTTTCTGATGAGATCCCGATACTGGCGATAGGTCTCAACGTTGTTTCGAGTGGGGATTGCCACCTGAAGAAAAGTGAATTGTCCGCGGTACTCGGGGTAGCGAGTGAAAAACTCCTTCAGGGCCCACAGACGCTTCATCAGCCCCTTGGTGTAATCCAACCGATCGACACCGAGTCCGATTCGAACCCCGCGCGATACACCGAACCGTCGCCTTGTGCGGGCCATGAGGTCCTCAACCTCCGGGGACCGTGCGAGATCGGAAAACTGGTTGAAGTTCACACTAATCGCGCGTGCGGTCAGTTTTGTCGTATGCCCGCGGTAGACTACCAACGCCTTCGTCGTATTGATGGAGACAGAGACATCCAAGAACTCCGTCACACAATTTGCGAATGCCGTCGCATAGGACATCGTCTGGAATGCGAGACAATCAGCTGAAAGAAGACCCTCCAGCAACTCTCGGCGTTCAGGCAGTATGCGAAGGACGTCCGGCCCGGGCCAGGGAACATGCCAGAAAAAGCAGATGGTGGTATTGGGAGAATTGTTCTTGATCAACGCCGGTAGGAGGCCAAGGTGGTAATCATGAATCCACAAGGAAGCCGGCTGCTTGTCCAACTCCTCCAGCACGGTGTCGGCGAACCGGCGGTTCAGTGCTTGGTAACCACCCCAGAACGCCTTGCGGTAAGAAACCCGATCCAGTGTGACATGACAGAGCGGCCATAGTACTTGATTGGCATAACCGTGGCCACCGTTTCGGACCACTGAAGGCTCCAACCACACGCGTCGCAAACGATAGGCCGGCGAATCAGGAGGCACTGGTAAACTATCGGCTTGGCCTGACACCTCCTGATCGGCATCTCCGCTGCCCCAGGCCACCCAGATCCCCCCAATACGTTTCAAGACTGGGTCCAACGCCGAAACCAGTCCTCCATCAGTATGCTGACAAACTACAGAGCCATCGACTGTGTTATGCTCATAGGGTTCACGGTTTGAAACGACAATCACGTTGGACATCGCAACCTCCCTCTGTAGATGAATCACTGTCAGACCCAGTCAGCTATTCCGACGTCTCTGCTGCAGGTAAATGAGCAAGCCCAGATATTCTTGAAGCTGCCGTGTGATGAGAAAGCGGTGCCGAGCATATTCCTTGCCCTGTCGACCCAGCATGAGCATCAACTCTGGATCGTTCAGCAATCGTCTGGTGTAAAACGCTGCGCCTTCTGGTGAATTCACGGTGAACCCGGTTATCCCCTGGATCAATTGAACGGTAATACCGCCGGTCTCTCCCCCTATGACCGGTTTTCCTTTCCATAATGACTCTGCCACGGTCAATCCAAATCCCTCTCTGATGGATTTTTGATACACAATCGTCGCGGCTCGCTGGAGCGCGTTGATCTCCAAATTGGCGCTTGGAGGCAGCAACAGAATATGCACGTCGGGGTCCGTTCCCACTGCCTCATGCACGTCTGCTAACACCTCCGCACCTTCCGGATCATCTGTGGCTGTCCCCCCGGCCAGCACTAGACGGCAATCATGGCTTTTCTTGACCAGCCGATACGCCGCCACCACACCGATCGGGTCCTTGAACCGATCGAATCGCGACACTTGCAGCAGGATCGGTTTATCGCGAGGCACCCCCAATTGTTGAAGAACGTCGTCGATCTCATCAGGCCCTAATTCACGATTCTTATCGCTGAAAGGATCGATAGATGGGTATACGAGAAACTGTGGAAGAGGCAGACGTTGCGAAAATTTGGGCAGTGAGAAGACCGCGGCATCGTACCGGATCACGAAAGGGCGAAGAAACTGCCAAACCGAATGCTGAGGGGTCGAGACATCGAGGTGGCACCGCCATATCCATGTGGCGCCTCGAGGGCGCGCGTCAATCAATGCGGCCGGATGAGGGTCGTGGATCATCGCAAACTCCGCTTCGAGATTCAAATGTTTCCCGTTCTCGCGATTGCACTCGACGAATGCGTCATACATTGCTGGCGTGATGCGTTGTTTGGTGCCTTGTAGCGCGTTGTGAAAACTCTTCGTCGTGCGGTAAAACACCTCGGATCCTACCATCACTTCCCATCGAATCTTGACCCCCAATTCTTCGAAGAGTGGAAGAAGCCGATGGAGTATCTCAGCCACCCCGCCTCCGAACCGCGTCGAATTGACGTGCACCATGCTTTGCCCCTCGACTCGGCGTCCGAGTTCCCGCAACAATTCCACGGTTCCTTGTGGTGCGACGTCTCGATAATATTCAAGCATTCCAATCGCCTGATCGATATAGTCCGCCTACTCAATCAATGAGTAGATTGCCTCGCCAGTTCTCCCATGCACAGCCTTAAGATTTTGTTTCGTATCCCCTCGAGGCTGAGTCCCAGCCGCCCCACTTGCTCGACGTGCAGTGCCAATCCTTGTAAGCCTAAGCCTTCCTCCGAAGATAGCCAGCGGGCAAAATCGACCGAGAGCGGTCTCTTTCGCATACGTGCTTCGCACACATGATTATAGACAGCTCCGATCTCCACATTCGTCAGGGCATCATAAAATTCGCTCAGCGTGCTGGCTTCCAAATCCAAAGGAATTTCGATGATGTGCGAACGGATAAACTCAAATGGCTCATTGACAACGCACCGCGACGCGGTTGTTGAGTGGTTCAAATGATCGGCCATGATGTGGAGGATTTCCTCGCGGAGCTGTTCAATATCACTGAACGCGAAAGGGTCGAGCACCCCCAGACGCTCGCCCAATACCCGATCCTGCGCATACAGCACAACCCAGTTCGCAAAGTCATTTGAATAGAGCTGTTGCGTATAGGCGTGCCTTAAGAAATAGCTATGGGTGTGGTAATAGATGCTGTCGGCCGGAACCTCCTCGATAAGCTCAAGCAAGCGATGCTCGTCCATGGCTCGTTTGCCAAGTACTTCCCGCAACTCCATGCACGAGACAAAACGGAACGGCGAACTGGCTGAGCGGATCGACACTCCGGATCTCCTCTATGTACGTGAACACTCTCTCATGCGTGATGCGTGATTCATGACGCAGGTCCTTGGTCATGCGCTCTTTTCGACAGAACGACATGCCTTCCGCATCCTCACGAACCGGATTGCATGATAGTGGCTGCCCACCACCGCCGCCTCGATTTCACAGGAGTGCCTGTTGGCAACTCGTGATGGCGGATGATGACGGGGTCTGTGATGTCTCCACAATTCAGACAACGCCACCCGTTGAAATCCAGCTCACCGCTCCCGTTCAGAAGGTCTATAAAATGATCCCTGATCATCCAGCCTTGACAACGTTGACATCGCATGGCGTATTCTCCTGATACTGTATCCACTATTCTCGCCGAATCAGGGTCCGTCCGACAGACGACCCCTCTTGCAATCCCGGAGTTGCTCACCCCACGAGACTCTTTCCCTGCTCGATCACCTTGCCGATCGACGTTTTGGCATCGCCCAGCATCAAATTAGCTTCTTCCTGCATATCCTTCGCCAAATTGTGGAGTTGCCGGCGTGTCCTGGCACCCGATTGGGACGCAAATAGCAACCCCGTGCCGACCCCTGCTACGAGCCCGGCTACGAAAGCGGTTGTTCCTATTCCTGTGCATCGTGTTATCTCGGTCATGGCTTTTTCCTCCTCTTGTTTTTGCTATGGCCATTCAATTCAGGCATGGCATCCTCGCTCAATTTCATCTGCCGCCAATTCCCGAGGATTGTGGCAACAGCTACAGCGACCCGTAAGTATCCCGTTCCGGCCATCGCGGCTCGCGCGAAATACGAGGAAGTATCGAAGACTGCCGCAATGAGCGCAGAGAGGTCCCTCCAGATCACGCAGGACGGGCAGACCTCCAACGACCAGCTCCATCCGCACATCGGGACACATCATTGAGTGGGAATGATTCACCTTTTTCATCTGTGACCTTTTCCTTTATGAGGACTAGTATCAAATTGGCTCTTCAACAGCGCGTCAGCGTCACAAGCACACTTGTGTCGTCACGGTGAGCAAAACTCAGACCGCGCTATACGATTGGAACCTAGGCATCGGATAACTACTAATGTTTACAATGAGTAGGGATGTATGGCCCTGTCGCTAGGCGATGGATAGCCGATGAAAATTTTGACCGATGAGCGGACTGAGTTGCATTCGACCGAGTGGTAGGTTCGGCACAAGTGTCGGTGGCATAATGAGATTATGCGTGGAAGGAACATCTTGTCCGTCGCAGACAAGTTGTCTCGAAAGTTACATCACAGTTACATCATTGAAGAACAATTGTTTCTGGGCGTTGCGTGGGATTATTTCGTGACGACGACCTCGACTCGGCCTTCGCGCCGCAGGATGTTGATTCCAACATCCGTCGCATGGCGTTCAAGAGAGAGATCAACTTCCGCATCTCCAATTCTGAGATGCGTAATCTCGATGTGATCCAGGAAGGGCGGCAAGACCGGTTGTGAAAATGACAGGCGGCCGCGAGGAGCTTCAATTCGCAAACCAAGGCAGGCTTGGAGAAGCAAGAACAGGGCGACGGAGGACCAGGTCTGAGGACTGCAGGCGACTGGGTACGACGTTGGACCTTCACCGGGACGGCGTGAGAACCCGCACAACAGTTCGGGCAACCGATGCAGCTCGAGAAACAGGCTGGCATCGAAGAGACCGGAAAGAATCTTCAAGGCGCCTTGTTTGAATCCGTAGGACGCCATTCCGGCTGCTATCAAGGCATTATCGTGCGGCCAGACTGATCCATTGTGGTACGCCATCGGATTGAAACGGGCTTCGGAAGCGGCGACAGTTCGGACACCCCATCCGTTAAAAAACTCCTCGCCCACAAGGGTCTTGGCCGTTCTCATGCCGCGCTTTTGGTCGGCGATCCCTGTCCAGAGACAGTGACCGGCGTTTGACGTCCTGACTCGGCAAGGTCGCTTGAACCCGTCCAAGGCTAACGCATAGGTCGAGAGGTCGTTGCACCAGAAGCTTCGCTCGAACTGCGTGCGTAGTTTGTCTGCTTCCTTGAAAAGACATCTGGCCTGTTCCGGATGGCCCAGCGCCAGGGCTAATCGAGCGGCGCGCCTCTTGGCGGCAAATACATAGCCTTGCACCTCGCAGAGGGCGATGGGACCTTCCGCCAAACTCCCATCTGCATGAAACACGGCGTCCTGTGAATCTTTCCAACCTTGATGGATAAGCCCGTCTTTCGACCGGCGGCAGTACTCGACAAACCCATCGCCATCGAAGTCTCCCGCACGATCAATCCACTGCAGCGCCAGCTCGATATTAGGCCAGATCTGTAAGATGAAGGCGCGATCGGCTGTCCGCTCGTAATAGGCTCCAGCCAATATGATGAATAGAGGTGTCGCGTCAATGCTGCCATAATAGCGTCCGTACGGAATCTCGTTCAGTGCAGCCATCTCTCCTTTACGTGTTTCATGCAAAATTTTGCCAATTTCCGCATCTCGCTCCGGAACAACTTCCCTCGACTGAGTAGCTGCAAGATAGGCCAACACACCTCGGGCGATGCTGGGATTGACCCAGAGAAATTCAAATGCTGTGATGATGCCGTCGCGTCCAAACGGGGTACTGAACCAGGGAACACCGGCATAGGGATACGCACCATCAGGAGTGTCTGAGACCATCATATGGAGATCGGCAAGCGCGCGGTTCAGCCAAGCATTAAAGTGTTCATTCGATGTCACGATAAGGCAATCGTCTGCTTTGGCGGAATGAAGTGCTCGTTCCGCTTCGACGAATGCGCCATCATAGGAAAGATCTCGCTTGATTCGTTTGTCTTCTTCACAGGAAATCGTGAGATCCCATTGTGCGACTTCCCCTGCCGATAAGAGGGTCTCGCAGGAAATCTCATTAGGATGGACTGCAGTTGGTCTCGGTGCGCAACAAACGGTGACCCACCGTTCCACACAATCCAACCCCTCATAGCCGAGCGAAATTCCGTCCCGGAATATCATGGACTCCAAGCGTTTGCCTCGTTTACTTCGCTTTCTTCCCCGGACTTCGAAAAGATCGGCAAAATCAGCATCCACGGAGAACGTGAGCTTGACCGGAACTGGGAAAAGACTGTAGTTGTGTACTCGAAGACGCTCGAAGCACAAGCCTTGCCATAAGAAGCGGGCCCGAGCCAAGTGCAGCGCTCCACAGGCGATTTCTATCTGTCCTTCACGTGTCAGATCGGGACTTGTGAGATCGATGTTGAGTAAAATGTTATCTTCCTTAACCGTCGAGCTGAGCAACAGCGGTCGCTCTCCATTGATGGTGAGCTCGAAGCGGGACAGAAAACGGGTCCCTTCGTGGTAAAGGCCTTGCGAGCCAGATCTGAGAGAATGGATGTCACCATATTGATCGAACAAACCGAACGTATCGCCCTGCTTTAGGACTTCGATACGATCATCGGTCAGCGAAGAAGAGGCAATAACGTGATACTGCTCTTTCGGATCGTGGATGTTTTCCATGATTCACTCTCATCGGTTTCTGATGACTAAACTCAAGCAGCCTCCGAGCAGGGCAGTCAGGAGAAAGATCGCACCAATAGATGCGACTCCCATTGCTTCACCAAACCGCTCTGTGATCCAACCGAACATGCTGATCCCGGCGATGGCGGCGGTCATCGCACCTGTACTATAGAGACTCATCACCCGTCCGACGAGGTTCCCAGGGGTAAGCTCTTGGACTACACTCCATGCGATCGGAGTGAAAGCCCCGATACCCCCGCCGATGACGATCATCAGGAGGCCGACCAGAAGCAGGTCCTTCATCCAGATTATCGCCGCTATAGCGAGCCCGCTCACCGCACTGGTCCAGGCAATGATGTTGATTCTGTCGGCAAGAGTTCGCTCCGTGAACCATAGAAGTACGATCGACATCACGAGCAATCCCACTCCCATGGTAGACCAGAGATACCCCACTTCGATGGGTCCCAGATCCAACATTTTCTTCGTAAAGACTGGAAACAACGTCGTCAGAGCGCTGGCACCGAATGCATAAAACCCCGCTGCCACAATCAACAGTATAATTACACGTTCCTTGACCATGACAAAGGTCAGCCCTTCCTGCAGATCGTGAAACATAGAACCGTCCCCCGTCCTCTGTCTCTCGGACGGACTCCGTGGGGTCAATCGCACAAACGCTAGGCAGAGGGCAGACGAGAGATACGTGACGGCATTTAGACACAGGACTTCCTGCGGACCAAATCTGGCGATCCCCACACCGCTCAAGGCGGGACCAAATATGATGCCCAGGCTGGTCGTGCACTGGATGAGCGCATTGGCCGATGTAAATTGTGAGCGGGGCACGGTCATCGGCACTGATGCAGTGAGCGTCGGATTTATGGCAGCGGTCGCAATGGCATCCATGAGAACCAGGACATACAGAAGGTTCACGGTGAATGTGTCCACAGAAATTGCGCAGGGAACGAAGCCTATCAGTACGGCTCGGAATACATTCGAACCGATGAGCAGGAGTTTCTTGGGGAACCGATCCACGAGGACCCCGATCAGCGGACCGCATAGAATCGGTGGGATCGTTTGCAGAAGTCCGATCGCGGTCGTTTTGAGCGGCGACCCGGTAATTGAATAGACGAACCAGAGCAGTGCAAGTTTGGAAATGCCATCGCCGACTTGAGACACCAACTGACTGAGCCATATCAAACCGAAATCCTTCGTGAGCGGGAGGCGTCGGCGGATCTCGACGTGTGTTTTTTTGTGTTCGTTGTTATGGCGCGCAGATGTAAAACTCGGTGTCAGTATGAACCAAGGCTTCATCCCTCGCGCTCGATTCTGACCTTGTCTGTCTTCACGGCCTTCACCCCTGGAACCTGCCTGACGGCTTCGACCGCCTCCAATACAATCACTTGGAACCGAACGGCGCCGCTCAGTGCGACGACTCCCTGCTCCGTCTTCACATCGAAGTTGGCAGACGTCAGTGTGGCACTCTTGGTAAATCGCTCTTTGACGAGGCGGGTAATGATATCGTCCTGTCTGTGCGCTATGATCTCCGATAATTCTTTGATCACCTCCAGTTTGTTCGACACAGATTTTACGGTCGGCACCGTGCTCGCAATTTTCCCAGCAGCAGACTTCTCTGCTTCGCTAGACACCTTTCCTACAAGCGTGACCTCTTCGGATGCGTTCTCCACTTCGATCTCATATGGAAACAGGCGGGGATCTTCCATCAATGCGAGTTTGACCGTCAGGATCAGCGAAGAACCGACGGTTCTACCTGGAGTTTCCTTCTCTTTCTCTTTCTCTTTCTCTTTCTCTTTCTCCTTGTCTTTTTCTTTGTCTGTCCCCTCTTCTCCATTGTCTTTTTTTACCTTTGATTCTTCACTCTTGGCCACCTGGGTCTTCGTCTGAGCCGGCCGTGATTCCTGCGGAGATATCTGAAGAGAAGGCAGTTCTTTCTGTGATGTGGCAGGAGGCTTGGATTCCGCCACCTTACCCTGAACAATTAAGGGCTGGACTGACGTGATCGAACCCTGATCGCTCCGTGCAAGCATCGGATTCGAGAGCTGACCAATGAGGAAGGGGCAGAGGCAAAGTATCAGGAGTGCCGTACTCTGTCTAAAACTCACGCACCAGCGCTGAAACCGGTTCTTAGCTCTCACGTTCATGTCCATCGAAATCAGCCTAGCCGATGAAACACGATGGAGCCTCTTCACACAGGTATGAAATCGGCGGCCACACTGTCAGGGCGTCGCCGGCTGAAGGCGGCCGCGACGGTTGCGGTGCCAAACAACAGGACCCCGATACCCACAAGGCTCGCTGCGGGACCGATGGCATCCGCCGCCCAGCCGAATCCTGCCATTCCAGCCATGGCGGCGGCCATTGCCCCTGTGCTGAAAGTGGTAAAGACACGGCCTAACAGAGGTTCAGGTGTCAATTCTTGCAACATCGCCCACACGACCGGCGTAAACACAGCGGTGCTACCGCCAAACACGACGATCAGCGCTGCTGCCATGACCGGCGCCTGTAGCATGCCAAGCGTACACACCGCGACGGCGCCGACAGCCAGGGCAGCTGAAATTAACCGTAGGCGGTTTTGGAGATCTCCCTGATTGATCCACGCCAGCCATGCGGACGCAGCCAGCATGCCGATCCCGAGTGATGACCACAACCAACCAATTTCTATGGGACTTGCGTCGAGGAGTTCCTTCGCGAAGACGGGCAGTATGAACACAAAAGCACTGGCGCCCAAACTGTAGAGTGTCGCGGTGAGCATGAGCAGGAGAACCGTCCGATGCTGGAAAAACACGAACCGAAATCCCACCAACAGGTCTTGAATGATTGCGCCTCCGTACTCCAGCCGTCCGCTCCCTCCCTGCGTTTCTCGTAGCCGAATCGGGACGAGACACAAGACGGAGATCAGGAACGTGACCGAATTGAGGTACAAGACGTTGTGTGCGCCCATCATCGCAATCCCTAGTCCACAGACTGCCGGTCCAATGAGAAGTCCGATATTGACCGTGCCTTGGATCAATGCATTGGCCGCAGTGAGCTGCGTACGCGACACCATGAGCGGAACGGCCGACGCCAACGCGGGACCGAAGATCGTGGACACGATCGAGATCGCGAAGACGAGCACGTAGAGTCGTTCGAGTGTCAGCAGTTCCATGGCATACAGCAAGGGGATAAGCGTGACCAATCCAGTACGGATGGTGTCTACCCAAACCATCACCGGCTTTTTCCTCATCCGATCTAGATAGACACCGATAAGCGGCCCGAAGACCAGCGGCGGAATTGTCTGGAGCAGTCCGATCACCGTCATCTTGAAGGCGGAACCCGTCAGCTCATATACAAACCACAGCAGAGCTACCTTGTTCATGCTGTCGCCGATTTGGGAAATGGCCTGGCCTGAAAACAGAAGACCGAAATTTCTCGTTTTCAGCAAACCCCATCCTGACTCGGTCTGACCTGTCGTTACCTTGTCGTTATCAGCCACGGCAAAACCCTTTACCATCCTATTCCTAGATAACGCAGACTTCACACCTCACTGAACCCTGCTGATGCATCTCGGGCGTCCCTGTTATTGTCAAACTGGTCGCCGCACATTCAGTACTTCATTTCGTGGATATTTCCCCTAGAGGATCAAGGCGCGTGACCGAGAGGGTATGGCCTTTGGATGAGATCTTGGCTTCGACTTTATCCCCTGGATTAACCCGATTTTGGATTTTGGTATGATCGTCGAGTTGAAGGCGGACTTCTTTTCCGGTTTGACTGGTGATCACGTAGGACTTATCCACGATGTCGAGAGTGACATCGCCTTCCGGCCCCTTAGCCATATGAAATTCTCCTTCGACCTGAGCCACCTCGCCAGTCACGATCTTTGCCGATGACAATTCCGAAGGCGACCGGCTTTCTGCCATAACACCCTGTGCAGCAATAGCACCAGTGCCGGTAATGAGCATGGCTAGACTGGTCGACATGAACTTCATATGCATTTAGGCCGCCCCCCCTACTGCACTGGCCGACAATGTTGGCCAGGACTCAAGACTCGTGGCCGCTGCCTCCCTTTCATAGGTGGTACTGAGGATCTGCTCATACACTCGGAGATAGTCTTGCGCCATGCGTTCTGCACTAAATCGCTGCTCGAACGTCACGCGACATCGCCGACGGTCAATCGCAGGAATATGTTGGATGGCCGCTGTCATCTCGTCGAGTCCTTCGCAGACGAATCCCGTGACTCTATCCTCAATGATTTCAGGAATGGACCCACGCCGATAGGCCAGGACCGGCGTTCCGCAGGCAAGCGCTTCAATCAGCACGAGACCAAACGGCTCCGGCCAGTCATACGGACACACGAGCGCCATGGCATGCCCCAGAAAATCATTCTTTTCTGCATCCGTAATTTCACCGATGTACTCGATTAATGGATGAGAGAGCAGGGGCTCGATTTCGGTGTGAAAGTACTTCTGATCCATCGGATCGACCTTCGCAGCAATCCGCAAGGGAATCCCCACCCGCTTGGCAATCTCAATCGCATGATCCGGTCGCTTCTCGGGAGCAATACGCCCCAGGAACGCCAGATAACCTCCGGGATTCAGATGTAAGTTGTACAGATCCCTCGGCAACCCGTGGTAGACGGTCGCCTGCCAATTGGCCCAGGAGACAGGTCTCCGCTGGGCACCCGAAATCGACACCACCGGCATCTCTGCATATTCGCGAAACACCGGCTGTAATTCAGGCAGATCAAGCCGCCCATGGAACGTGGTCACCGTCGGCGTCGTATTCCGCCGTGAGAGAGGGAAGCCTAGGAAATCGAGATGCGAGTGAATCATGTCGAAGTCGCCGGGTTTCCCCAGCGCCCGCTCCAACAGCATCGTCATCGGGGCATCGCGGATAAAGATCCCTGTATTCAACCGGAGCGCATGATCACAGATGGGCTCCAGGCGAGCGCTCGTGACCGAATCTCCACTGGCGAAGAGGGTGACATCGTGACCAAGCCGAACCAGTTCTTCGGTAAGGTAGGACACGATCCGTTCCGTCCCTCCATAGAGTTTCGGTGGAACGCTCTCCCACAAGGGTGATACCTGGGCGATTCTCATCGGACTGCTCCTTTCATCATGGATTCATTCGCCGGTCGACGTGCAATGACTCTCTCACCGATAATCACGGGGTGCCGGAAAGTGGACAGATCCGTCCGTGCACTTCCACCACAGCTGAGATGCCATTTGCGCATCAGCACCTCCATTCGACTGAGAATAGCACTTACGCGCTATTCCGAAACTAGGATCCCCCCCAGGAAAGTAAACAAGCACCCGTAACCGGGTGTCTCCCTGAGACCTATCTCAGACACTTGTGATGATATTGCTTGGGGCGAGGAATGTTTTGCTCAACAGAGAAAGCCGTTAAATACGATATGGGAAGTTCAGGGCAGCATACGAATCGGGCGGGCTTCTGCTACTGCTCTCATTAGTAATCAGCGTGGCGGTATTGGCACTAGGCACATATTTCAATACAATGGTTTTCTTTCTCTCTACTACCTTCTACTACAGCTTTGTCCTCCATCTCCCGCTCGGATCAATATGTTTGTCTGATTCAGACATTTATTGGGTGCGGAGTTGCTTTCGGAGAGATTACGGCCCGTCACGATGATTGTCGAGGGCGGGCGATGGCTCGACTGATTATCTCGCGAAGAAAATCGCGTCCTAGCTGTATGACACCTCTCCTTACCTCACCGAGTTCTTCATGAAGAACTTGTTCCAATTCTCCCCACACCGACAGTCGATCGGAATGATCTTGTGGTCGTCTATGATTGGGTTCCGATCCCTGAGGATAAAAGGGATAAACCCCTGGCTCCCTGCCTTCGGGAGCTGGTGAGCCACTCACAGGCATGATTGGGGCGCCCTTCGCGCCAGGCGGATAATAGGGAACGACTCCGGACGGTATTCGTCTGCTGCCTCGATAGGACAAGGTGCCAACTGCATAGCCAAGCGCCAGCGCTCCCCCCACGAACATCCAGGGGTGGCGTGCAGCATGGATACTCGGATCAAAGGCGTCCTTCGTCACCTGCATTGTTTCACGCACAGCGGAAGTCGTCTTGTTCTCAAGATGTGTCATCGTGGTCCTCGCATGTTGCATGGTTGTGTCGACATGGGCCTCGATAGCTCCAAGTTTCTCCGCAATTGCCATTCGTGTCCGAGCGATCGTGTTCATGTCTTGGGCAATGAGTTCCGCATCTTTGTTCACGATGTCCCCCTTTCCTTCTGAAACTGATCGCGGCTCTCAACACCGCTGGATAAGGTCTGAAGATTTGGACCTAACGATTCCAAGATCGAGAAAGTAGGAAACCGACCGAAGACCCGATCAAGAAAGCCTGAAGAGGATAGCGACGAATTAGGGCTTCCATATCTTCGACCACGCCTGTCATTCCACGATCGGAAAGATATGCTGTGGTGGTGTCGATGCCCTCTGCCACCGTGCCTATGGCAGCTCTGGTGCTTATCTTCGTTCTCTGCAGAGTTTGCTGAATCGCCTGCTCCGCTGAGTCCAGAGTCTGATCAATTGACCCGGCCAATTCTTCAGCCCTTTCGGCCACCCGCACTCTTGCCTGCCCCCGAGATTCTCCGGTTGCTTCCATTCTGGATACATCTTTTGGTGACATCCGACCCTCCTTCCACCAACGATTAGAGTTCTTGTTCATCTTTCTGTCCTCCTGGAGAGGACCACGCATAGGCGACGGACAGTCTCAATCCCGAAGATCACCTCGCTAGAGCAGCGGAAAATCAGGGCATACGCTTACAACAAGCGAGAATAGTCACGAAGATACCCGGTATCTTCAGAATACCGGACTCGATCCTACCTATAACGAGTCCATACCCAATCCGCGATCCACTTGGCGTCACCCAAAATTGTTTGGATGGTTCGTTGCGGCATAAGGCGAACGGACTTTGCGAGTCCTAATCCTGTTGCTGCCAATCCCCACGCTCCACCCAGCAGAGTAATACTCACGATCACGGCGCACGCCCAGGCGGGCAACCCTGTATACTCCAACAGAATCAGCACGAAGGTCGCCGCAACTCCAAAAAATCCGATCCCTGCCAGCACCATTGAAATCACAAACCACAGCAGTGCCCTGACGACCTTGCCAATTTCATATTGAATTTCGTGTCGCGCCAACACTATTTCCTGACGCATGAGGGTCCGGATCTCGCTCAAGAGGCCGGCGACCGCTAGGTCAAACTCGGAGTGTCCGGTATGAGGTATCTGTGCCACCTTTGCCATTCCCTCACGGGGTAAAACGGAAAGTCTGTTTGTCCGACGTTAATTCTTTAATTGTCCTTGAATCGAGATCCTGTCCGTCGTCTTTCTGGTCATGAACTCGCAGGCAAGCCCCCCAGCAGACCGACACTAAAACTATTTTGGTTAACTTAGCGTTGCGGCGACGTCAGCTCATCCTTCGTGTCATGAACAGCTTTGCTTCCCGCGTCGGCATATGACTTCGCTTGACGGCCGGCTTCGCGCAACGACTCTTTCCCCTTTTCGACGAATTCTTGACCGCGCTCAACGGCACTATCCAAGGCTTGGGCACCGCGATTGACCTCTTCATCCAGTTCATCTTTCGTGCGTGCGGCATAATCGCGAAGGAGCCGGCGCATCTCCGAGCCCGACCGGGGTGCAAAGAGCAGTGCAACACCTGCGCCGACCAACGCTCCAAGAATAAATCCCGATGGATGTCCTGATTCGGCCCTGTGTGAATAGTCCATGTGTTTCTCCTTCAAAAAGTGGCTACGTAGAAGATCAATAACCCTACACTCATGTTGATAGAGGAAACGATTTTCTACAACTGGGCTAACCCCTAGGCCTTAACGATCTTTTGCCTCTCTAGAAGCGTCCGCTTCGTCTCATCGAACACTGGTCTCTTCCCTGAGGGCCGACACTATAAGGACTCCCACAAAAAATCGTGTCAAAGCCTCGTCACTGCCCGGGGGTGGGGGAGATGTCTTATGAGGGATTCTCTCCCCTCAGCACGGTGGCCTCTTCGACACGAAAAGTAGATGGACAATCTGTTAACCTGCTCGGCTTCACTTCGCCTTCATGCGACTTTGCGGGGGGGCAGGGAGGGCTTGCCTGGAGTTTCCATTGCTCCCTCATGCGCTGGCATAGCGTTTTGTGGCGGTGTTAATTGCGATCCGTGAGAGGCCGCATAGACCGCCGTGAACTCCGCCCCGAACAGGAATATTTGGGAGGCATAGTATACCCACAGTAGAATGACTATGAGTGAACCTGCCGCACCATAGGCCAGTCCCACTTCACTCTTGCCCAAATAGAAACCGATCAGGAATTTACCGATCGTAAACAAAAGCGAGGTCATGCCCGCTCCCACCCACACATCCTGCCACCTGTTCGGCACGTCCGGGATCAGTTTGTAGATCATCGCGAACAGCAAAGTGATCACGACGAACGAAAGGAGAAAATTGATTGTCTGGAGAACAAATTCCGGCGCCGGGAGAAAAGCCTCTAGCGTTTTTCCGACAGCGGCCAACCCCGCACTCAGTACTAGAGAGACCAATAATAAAAAGCCGCTTCCTAGTACCGCCACAAACGAAATGAATCTGTTTCTCAAGATTTGGATAATCCCCATGCCGGGCTTGGTTTTCACTCTCCAGATGGTGTTGAGGGAGTCTTGAACCTGTGCGAACACGGTGGTGGCGCCAATGAGTAACGTAATGAAAGCGAGACCAGTAGCAAGTAAGTTGCCTGTTGGTCTACGGGCATATGTAAGCATGCCTTGGATGGCTCTCGCACTATCCTCGCCGACGAGCCCTTGAATCTGCCCGATGATTTGGCCTTCAGCCGCTTCTTGGCCAAACACCGATCCGGCAATGGCGATCACAATCAGCAGTATCGGCGCCAGCGAAAAAACCGTATAAAATGCCAATGCCGCCCCCAGACTTTGGGCATGGTCTTCAGTCCATTTTGTATAAGTCTCGACTAGGAGCTTCCACATGATCTTGAAGGTCACTTAATCCTCAATTCCGACAACATAGCTTTGGAAAAACTAAGAGGAGGTCACCCTTCGGCCTTTCCGGTCAATCACCATCCGCCCCCCTTGAACTTCTCACTGCCGAACTGACTGCTCAGTTCGCAATGGTGCAGTTCATTCTCTTGCGCGAATTGCGGTTCCTTTCAGCCCTGCCCTTTTATGGTATGGAGGGCAAATCAGTAATCGCGGGTCCGTTAATTACTTTCCCAAACCTGTCAAATCTGGATCCGTGGCAGGGACAATCCCAGGTTTTTTCCGACTGGTTCCACGCTACAATGCCTCCCAAGTGAGGACAGACGGCTGATCGTTCGTGCTGCTGACCTGCATCATCACAATACACCGCGATCTTCTTGAGACCTCGACGGACAATGGCACCGGAACCAGACGGAACCAGGACGTCCTTCTCGATGCTTCCCGGCGTGACCCAATCGGTATATTGTGCGGCCATGTTGAGAGATTCCTTGGCAAAAATGTTCAACGCACCAAGCGTCTTACGAGCTGGCTCATACAAGGTCGCCCAGGCATTGTCTCTGCCTTCAATCAAGTCGGTAAGAAGCATGCCGGCAATGGTCCCATGGGTCATGCCATTGCCCGAATCACCGGTCGCGATAAAGACATTGGGTTCGTCCATCGGATTCCGTCCGATGAAGCCCAGCCCATCCACAGTTTCCATAACTTGTCCGGACCAACGGAATTCGATGCTGGTGAGCATTGGAAAACGAGCACGTGCCCAATCTTCCAATCTCAGATAACGAACTTCGGCATCATCAGCCTGACCTGTCTTATGATCCTCTCCGCCAACAATCAGAATATCTTTCCCGGCCAAAAGCGACCGACTTAGACGAATATAGTGGTACGGGTCTGCGGTATCCCAATACAGTCCTGTCGGGATTGAGCCAGCCGCTACCGTTGCTCCAATCACAAAGGTGCGATAGGCAGCTTGTTTGGTGTGAATGGCCAAGAGATCGTTGACAGGCGTATTGGTCGCCACCACGACTGCGGTTGCAGTTACCATCAGACCATCTCGCGTTTCGATGTGAGTCGATTTTCCCCCTTCGATTTTTGCGGCGTGCGTCTCTGTATAGATACGTCCTCCATCCCTGACGATAGACTGGGATAGTGTTGCCAAATATTTTAACGGGTGAAATTGTGCTTGCTGCGGAAAGCACAAGGCACGGCCAGTATCGAACGAGTGGAAGGGGGCGCGCGCAACCATATGGACTCCAGTCAAGCCGGCACGCTGCGCTGCGGCCATTTCCCTATCGAGGATATCAGTAGATTCTCCGGGTGGCACAAAGAGGTATCCGTTCAGACGCTCGAAATCACAATCGATACGTTCTTCATGAACGATACGTTCGATTTGGTCAATCGCTGACGAGTGACTTTCGGCTGCAAGCCGCGCCCCTTTTTCTCCATGCAACCGCTCCAGGTCTTCATAACGATCTTCTAACGCGGTCACGAGATGAGCCGTCGTCCGTTCGGTTTCGCCCGAAACTATCGGACCATCATCCAACACGATCACGGATTTTCCGGCCTGTCCCAACAAATATGCGGTAGTTAAGCCGGCAATCCCCGCTCCTACGATACAGACGTCAGCCTCTTCATTCGTGATTAACTTTTGAAATCTTGGCAATGTCGCAGTGGCCATCCAGACCGAACTGCTTCGTCCTGCGTGGTCTTTCATAACAACTCACCTCGGTTGAATCGGTCTGTCCGATTGGTGGCTCCCTTAAGTATTCTTTCGTGTCTTTTCTCTTCCGTTCTTTGCTG
>DATDFW010000407.1:0-7807 GCA_036522375.1 Nitrospiraceae bacterium | reverse complement strand
CTCGCACTGCAATCCTTTGGTTCAACTGTGGAATTTCCGCAACACGGTGGCGCAATTCCGGCTGACCGATCAGTACAACGGTCAAAAGAAATCGGTCATTCAGTTGGAAGTTCGTCAGCAAGCGGAGTTCTTCGAACGCCTGCACGCTTTCTATGGCTTGCGCTTCATCTACAACTAGCACGGAGCCGACTCCGCTCTGCGCATTCGATTCAAGACGGTCATTGAGGGTCTGCAATCGGCCGGCTTTTGACGGCACAATGGCGAGGCCGAACTGAGACAATACCTCATCTAATAATTCGGAGGGAGACAACGCGGGATTCGCAAGCAATGCGATGTCATACTGCGCAGGGGGCAGTCCGACAATGAGCCGGCGACTCAGCAACGTTTTCCCGCATCCGATGTCCCCAGTGAGTAGGAGCATGCCTTTGCGGGCCTGAATTCCATAATTCAACCACCTGTGTGCGGCATCATGCTGAGAACACGGGACATAGAAGCGAGGGTCTGGCACATTATCGAACGGAGGTGCTCGGAGTTCCCAATATATCGTATAGTCGAGTTCTGAGTTCATGGTGCCGCCTTCATCACTCAGAGTGTACGACTTCACCATACGTTTCAACGACCGTGTGTTCGGGGTTCTGGCACATCGATTACGAGTGGCTGGTAAAAAGCAACTGATTGATCGCGGCACGTTGGATCCGCCCATGCTCCGCCCACTGGCGGATTGCATCGCCCATTCCACGCAGCCGCGCCTTCACCGATTCCACACGCGAGGCAGCCAGAACGATTCGACGCTGGGCCACCACAGTCAACAGACTATGCAGACCTGTGAAAAACATCATCGCTGATCCCGCGTTCACCTGCTGCGCTTCTGCGCGCAGATAGGCAACATCCTGAAGAGAGACTTCGAGAGCCGTCATACGTGAGGAGGTTTCATTCTCTTCTATCATAAGGGCACTCAACTTCTTGAAAATCTCCGGTACCCGCTCCTCAATCATGATCAAAAATGACTCTTCCGCTTCGGATGCGCGCGCAAGATATCCTTGAATGACCGTGACATCAAGACATTCGACACCGGCATGAATCTGCCCTTCCATCTGCTTAATCATGCTCTCAATAAGATTGCGACCAGCCACGATACTAGGGGACTGTTTCACGAGTAACTCTTGAAGTGCATGCAGAAACGCCGCAGGAGAGAGGCTTGCACGACCCACCTCATCCGTCGCACTACCCCCGCTGTCTTCAAAGGGAAGGCCGGTCGCACGGGTCAACGCCGTATGAATCTGGCCCAGCTGTTTGCAGAGAGAGAAAAAGTCTTGAACGGCGAATGCCTTCTTTGGATCCCGGAGGGCGTCGATAAACGGAATGGCCGCGAAGCTGGCCTGCTGCACTTCTGACAGATTGATCGTGGCGGCAGACCCCCCAAGATTCGTCACGCCACCCACTATTTTCTCAATCAACTTGGCATGTTGCTCAGGCGCTGGGGCCTGCTGTAGCTCATCAAGGGCAACATGAATGTTCTGAAGCCATTCATGAGCCTCCTGAACAAAGAGATCGACCAGTTCTTTCTGAAAATTGTCTGTGGTATCGGCACCCATGACATCAGTCTTCCACAATAGCGATGAGCCACGGCACGGGATTGGAGAGGATCAGGACCGTCGCTTTCCGCTTCCGAGTTGAGAGGCTAATCCCGCGATCTCGCCAAGCTTGGTTGCCATCTCTTCAAACCGTTTATTGGCGAGCTCGGAGGCTTGTTCTGTTTCAGCTACACGCCTCGCCAGAAGGCTATTTCGTTCTCGTTCTGTCTGAAGCAGGGTTTCAAACTCCTGCGCTTTCAGCGATGCGCGCTCAGCCTCGGGAATACGGGCAACAAGATCCTTGACTTTTTCCTGTTCAGCTTGGAGAGCGTGTTCTAATGTGCTCACTCGTGCAACAAGCTGCTGCGTCGATTGCTGAGAGCGGGTCACCGTACCTTCCATCACAGTCATCTGTTCGACCAACTGTGCGGCTGCCTGCCGCTCGGCATGCAAAGTCGCCTCCAATTCTTGGGTACGACTTACTTTTTCCTGCAGTTCGGCTTCGAGTTCCTGCACGCGTCCGCGCAGGCTCTCCGCCACGGATGCGTGCTGCGTAACCTCAGCCATCCGCTCTCGTTCCATATTGAGGAGAGATTCAAGTTCTTCCACTCGCGCATTAGTGCGTTCGGCCTCTGCAAGTTTTTCTTTCAACCGAGCAATCTGTTCCCGCTCCCCTGCCAATATCGATTCGAACTCTTTGACTCGACCTAACTGTCCTTCGAGTTGCACCACTCGCTGTGTACTCTGCGTCACTCGGTCTCGTTCAACACGAAGTTCTTCCTCGAGCGGTTTCAATCGCGCAACCGCCTGTCGATAGATTTCTATTTGTTCGTCGGTCACCCGCAAGCTTTGGTCTGGTTCGACGGATTCAATTACCTTCCCAATGCTCTTAGCCGCAGGCACAGCCGCATTTTGCCGCTTTGCCAACAGCTCCAGCACTCGATCCTTGAGAGACGTGCCCTGGAACGGCTTTTTCAACACTCCGTCTGCTTGACAGGATTCGGCCTGCTTTGTCACTTCATCGTTCACAATACCGGAGATCAACAGTACCGGCGTATTTGCGAGTGCCCTTCGCGCGCGCACAAAAGCGCAGACTTCGTAACCGCTCCTATCCGGCATGATCACATCGGATACAACCAAATCAGGGGTCTCTTTCGCCAGATAGGCCAAAGCCTCCTCACCGTTCGCAGCAAGTGTGACGCCCATTCCCGCTTCAGTCAGCAACCGTTCGGCAACCTTCCGGACTGCAATACTGTCGTCGGCTATCAACACCTTTGGCATAGCGGATCCCTTCCCCCGTTACCCTTAACCTTTAACAACATCATGTCTTGACCGGCCAAGTCGTTGCAAGGCCAGAATGGCCACATCTTCTCCCAATATTGTCATCATCCCCAGCGTTTCAATATCCTCTCTGCCGCTCGGTCGAATCGCCGCCGCATCCACGGTTTCAAGAGACGGCACATCGGCATCAATACAGATGGCCATCGGCCCATCCAGGTGGCGAGCGACCAGACACAACAATGGATCTCCTTGAAGTGTGCGACTCAGCTTGCTCGCCAAATCGTAGACGGGGATCACATCATGGTCCCTCTTCAGCATCGCATGCACAAATGGCGTCCGACTCGGCACCGGAATACTCTTGGTCCAGGGAGATATCCCCCCCACATCTTCAGTCCGTGCAGCCAGCTTGAGTCCACCGACAGAAAATAGCACCACATTCCATAACCGTTTTGTGGCCTGAACTTGCCGTTGTTCACGAGCTGCCCTCAACATGATTGACCGACTCCCGGCGGGGTTGCCGCAATCCGTTCAGTCTGCCCTACAAACGCGGGGACACCGACATCCAACTCACCAACTACCCACGCAGGATTCAAGATCAACACCAGTTGATCCTGATAGAGCATCATTCCCATAAACCACTGTTGTTCATCACGTTGAAACTGTGCCGGCAGCGGGAAGCAGTCCTTCCGTTCCACGTCCACCAAGCCCACAATCTGTTCAACGCGAATCGCAGCCTGCGAATGGCCGTTCGAGTACAATAACGTCTTCATCTCGAGACCAGACAGATCGGCGATCACCAAAAGCCGTTGGGCAAGATCGATCGGTTCGTAGGTATTCCCCGCTACGGTGACAGCCTCTGTATGACCAACCTCCTCATTGGTGAGAACACCTCGAACCCCCGATGCGGGGAGAGCCAAATAGCTGTCCCCAAGACGGACGACCAGGAAACTGGCCATCTCCACAAGCACATTCGTCGAATTGTGACGGCCTCGTAACGTCATAATGACTACATCGTATTTGACTCTCGCATACCAGACAACACTTCAGGGACCGGTCGCGGTCAATGCCACTTTATCGCGCAGCGGCTTCTTTGCCGATCAGACGTTCAACTTCCTGGATCAAGGCCCGCTCTTCTACAGGCTTCGCAATATAGGAGCTTGCTCCAACGCTGAGTGCCAGTTGTCTATGCTTTTCCCCGGCTCGGGTTGTCATGACAATGATTGGTGTCTCTTGCGTTTGTGGTCGACTGCGCAGCCCCTGAATCACTTCATAGCCATTGACCTTCGGCATCTCAAGATCGGTGAGGATAAGCCGATAGTCTTGTGCAGAGGCCATACGAAGCCCTTCTTCTCCGTCCACCGCGGTATGGACTTTATACCCAGCCGACTCCAACATCCGGCTCACAAACTTTCGGATGCTCAAGGAATCGTCGATCAATAGGAGCCATTGCTCCGACGTTGTCAACTCTGGTATCTCTGAGTACGAATCTATAAAGCCTGTCGACCCAGCCGCATCTGACGACAACTCATGCACCGCAGCGATTTGTGTCCCTCGCGCCAACAGTCGAGCAGGATCCAGCACGAGGACCACGCGACCTTCTGGGTCGATCGTCGCGCCACCGAAGCTGGAACGATCCAATGACTTAAATGACCCCAGTGGCTTAATGACGATTTCTTGACGTCCGAGCAATTCATCGACCAACAAACCGATCATCCCAACTGCCGTTCTGACAATAACAACCGGTTTACCGGTTTCCAGCCGAGCGCTGCTTCGATTGAGGAGCTGCTGCAGCGGGTGCACCTCGATCGCCTCCTCACCGATATGCAGAATTGATCGTTCGCCCATCCGTTGATGAGCGGTGGGTGTCAACATCGTAACTTCACGCACCGCCGGCAGAGGAATCCCATAGCGTTCATTCCCTACCCGGACCATGAGAGCCGTTGCGATCAATAGGGTAAGTGGAAGACTCAAGGTAAACTTCGTCCCTACGTCAAGAATCGATTCGACGTCGATATGGCCATTCATACTTTCTATGACACGCTTGACCACATCCATGCCGACACCTCGTCCCGCTTGATCGCCAATCGCGTCGGCTGTCGTAAATCCCGGCATGAAAATAAACTTAATAATTTCTGATTCAGGTAACGAACTGGCCACTTCGGGACGGATCAATCCTCGCTCGACCGCCTTGGCCCTGATTTTTTCAATATCGAGCCCAGCCCCATCGTCTTCCACTTCGATCAACACCGCACTCCCTCGGTGCGCTGCATGGAGGTATATTGTGCCGGCAGCCGGCTTCCCCTTCGACACACGAACACTTGCCGGCTCGATCCCGTGATAAACAGCGTTGCGTACGAGGTGAATCAATGGATCCACCAGCCGCTCGACGATCCCCGTATCGACTTCGGTATGTTCTCCGGATGTGACCAATGTCACTTCCTTTCCTGTCGCGCGCGCCATCTCACGCGTGGCTCGACGGAATCGTGTAAATGGGGTGCCAATAGGAACCATACGAGCCCGAGCGATTTCGTCCCGCATCCCGAGGGTCAGCTGCGCCAAGTGACTCATATCCTCATGTGAATGCCGAATCGATCCGCTCAACTGGGTCATCGACTCTGAAATATCTGCCGTGACCTCACTGATGCGACGAGCCAAAATATTAAAATCGTCGTACTTGTCGAATTCCAGGCTGCCGAAGTCAGTGATGTTGGTAAATCCTTGGGCTGGAGCACTCGCTTGAACGGAGGAAGCGCTCGGAAGTGTAAAGGTATGTTTTTCCTCGAACGAATGGACTGACTCGACCAGTCGACCCTTGCACGCAAGTACTTGTTGCGAAAGTTGCTCTAACATGTGCAGTCGCTGCTCAAGCCGTCCTCGACCAATGACAAGCTCACCGACTAGGTTTAACAATCGTTCCAAGCGATCGCGACTGACACGGATGACTTCGCGATCCTCTACGTTTTTACCCTCTGCCGTTTTACCTTCTCCCACCTTGGCAGGCTCAATTTCCTGTTGATCGTCTAGATCTGGCTTGAGCGATGCTTCGATAGAATGAACCATTAAACTAGGCTCCAATATCTGAGCCACCTCCGGTTGGTCCAACTGCTGTAGCCCTTGCATTGCAGCCGCATATCGCTGACGCAGCATGTCGAGAGATGTGGGATCTCGTCGCATCAACAGGCGAACCACATCGACCGATCGCAACAGCATATCCGCATGCCCGGGGAGAATCTTGACGCGGCCCTCGCGCACGGCCCCCATGAAGTCTTCGATATAGTGAGTCAGATCGCCAACCGACTGGAATCCAACGGTATAGGCGGACCCCTTCAGCGTGTGAGCTGTCCGGAATAGTTGATTGATGACATCCGGATTGCCCTGCTCTTTTTCAAGACGAAGCAGTTGGGCTTCAAGAGACTCTAGGTATTCTTGTGCTTCGGGGGCAAAATAGGAAAGCACCTCGGCATCGAGAGGCGGCAACAAATACTCATCCGTTAAGACACTCGACTCAGGAATCGATTTCGCTTTGAGGTCAGCTGATTTTTCCGAATGTTCGATGATGACCGTAGGAACCTGAGCCATCGGATCCGCCGCCTGAACCGATACCGTCACCCGTTCCTCGTCGCGGATCTGCGCAAGCGCCTGGATGATTTCCTGCACATCATGCTGCAGCTGGGCGACATTGCCGGCATCTCGGCGCATCAATACCCGAACGATCCCGACCACTCGATCGATAACCCCAAGTACTGCCGACGATAGAGCCCCCCCTCCCTCACGGACCGCAATCATATACTCTTCGAGGGGATGTACCACGTCACCGATCACATCGAATCCAACTGTGTACGCCGATCCTTTGAGCGTGTGGACTGTACGGTACAGCCCGTGGATACTCTCTCCATCCTTGGGGTCCTGGCGAAGCAGATGCACAAAGGACTCCATGGTTTGCAGATACTCATTCGCTTCCGGAGTGAAATATGACAGAACCTCGGCATCGAGAGTCGCTATGAGATAGTTCGGCGCGAACAACGTTGGTTCAGAGGAAACCGCTGCAGGCGCAGAGGGAAACAATCCGGCGACTTCACTCTTCCATCGCGCACTCACCGAAAGATCTTCGGCACCTCCCTGCGCAACTATTTTTAACTGAGAATCAAATGAGTTCACCATCCCACGTAAGATTTCCAATGCCTGGGGCCACAACGACGCCTCTATTGACGTCCCTTCTTCCAGGGTCGATTCAAGCAATGCTCCCATGGTAGCCAGCCCCTCGTATCCGTAAAGGGCTGACGTTCCCCGTATCTTATGTGCCCACACGTACTGCTCTTGCAATTGCGCCGGAAGTGGCGATGTCCCATCGGACGGATGAAAGGCCTTCGTGAGCATGTTTACCGCTTCCGATGCCTCGATGATAAAAATCTGTACGAGGCCCTGTCGGTCAAGTTCGGAGCTCATCCCTGTCCTTCTCTTACACGAAGCACGCAGCGAATGCTCCGGAAAGACAACCTAGTCCCATCCATTCACCACCTCCAATGACACCTCTCTCATTCAGGCAAAGGCAGGCTATACCCAATAAGATTCCAGACCAGTCTGATCAGGCAAGCATAACGATGCTTGCCTGATCAGACCCAAGTATTAACTAGCTCTGGACCAGTCAGCCATAGAAATGCGCAACCCCAGCTTCGTCATAGGCAGGACAAGCGCAGTCAAGGTGAAGACCCATACGCGCTTCCCAAGTCATACTACCTAGCCCATTGCAAATGACTCTGTTAGGACCGTCATGGCTCACAGCATCATGAGCGCGATGGTTAGAGATATCCCACTTAACACCTCTCGGCTCCATACCCACCTTCACTCGACCATCTTTGTCTCACGAGTAAGCCTTTTCATCATGTTGACTGATATCCAGACCTGTTTGCTCTTCTTCTTCAGTCACACGCAGACCCGTGATAGAAGCGACC
>DATDFW010000406.1:0-3518 GCA_036522375.1 Nitrospiraceae bacterium | reverse complement strand
CTCGGCGGACTGACACCTGCTATCGCAGATGAATCGGTCCCGCTCGCTGTCGATCTTCCCCCAAGATGGGAACGGATTCAAAAAGGCAGTCTTACCTATCTGTTCCCACCAGATTTTGGAAGAAGAAACCTTTTGATTGCCATCTCGTCAGAGAGTTCACCGCAGAAAGATTTTCGGTCGTGGTTCGAAGAGAAGATTGGGAGGTTTCTCAAGACCACTCGTGTGCTTCAGATGAAAGACACAACTCCCCTTGACTCTGCTGGCCCCTCCAGCGGGCTTAGGAAGCTAGTCGTTGTAGACGAGACGGATCCTGTTAAAAAGAATATTGTCTTCATAGGTCTTCATTCGGAAAATCATTTAGCGATCTTAGCGGTCATGTATCGGGATGTTGAGAGTTATGGTTTTTATGCAGGGGATCTGGCACAGATCATTGATGCAATTCGACTTCCTAATATCCAAAAAGAGAATATAAACAGACGTCGTAACTCCATAGTTCAAGAGAGGATACGCCAGGAGCGACAAGAAGAGGCTGCCGAGGAGGCTGCAGCAGAAGCCAGAACAGAAGCCGCTCGGAGGAATCGCCAAAACGATATATCTTCCCAACAAAGGATCGAGCAGCAACGGTTTGACCGTCAAATGGATGAACAGAGACAAGAGCAACGAAGAGAAGATGTTCAGGAAGGCCGTATCGAATCCGGTCCATTCTACAAACCTTGAAGCTGATGCGGCAGATGTATGCCTTGTGAACCTATAATAAACGAGGAGTTCGATGCCTATCTATTTCTGGCCTATCGTCTGATCGCATAAAGGCTCCTGCAAACCACTTATCTATCGACAGCGTTAATGTTTGCGACCTGTTTTGGCAATAAAGCAGGAGCCAAGAACTAAAATGAGCATAAACAATATAGAGGGATGCAGTGATCGAAGATCTGATAATGATTTCAGCCAAAGCCAAATAGCATGGAAAGACATGTCATAGCTCGCCCATGCCGCGATTGGGAAGTGGACTTCCCAGGTTTTAACGGACACCGTAGGGTGGTCGTTAGCACAGGGGGAGGCCAATGGGTAATCGATGGTGATCGCAGCATGTCCGACTGAAGTACACCTTCATCAAAGCCCATCGCCGAGAGTTCGATACGGCCGTCATGTGCCGTCTCCTCGGCGTGTCGCGCAGCGGGTTCTATGCCTGGTTGCATAAACCCCTATCTGATCGAGCGGTGGAGGATCAGCGATTGCTCGGCCTCATCCGCGCGGCGTATGCAGCGAGCCACGGCGTCTACGGGGCCCCGCGGATCGTTCTCGACTTGCGAGAAGCGGGCGAGACCTGTAGCAAGCATCGTGTTGCTCGGATTATGAGGGCCAATCACATCAAAGCCCTCCACGGGTACCGGACTCCCCGGTACGCCAAAGGTCCCACGTCACTCCTGACGCCTAATACGCTGCAACGAGGATTTACCGTCCCACGGCCGAACACCGCCTGGGTCACCGACATTACGTACGTGCGCACATGGGAAGGCTGGCTCTATTTGGCTGTCGTGATGGACCTGTACTCCCGACGCATTGTCGGCTGGTCCACCACGCCCACGCTGGCTCAAGACCTCGTGTTGGATGCGCTCCTCATGGCTGTGCGCCGACGCAAGCCCCAGCATGTCCTGATTCACTCCGATCAAGGGTCCCAATTTGGCAGCGATGCGTGGCGGCGCTTCTGCCGGGCGCATCACCTGGAACCCAGCATGAGCCGACGTGGCAACTGCTGGGACAACGCGGTGGCCGAATCGTTCTTTAGCAGCTTGAAGAAGGAACGGATCAAGAAGCGCATCTATACAACCCGGGAGCTCGCGATAGCAGAGATCGACGAGTACATCGAGACCTTCTATAATCGCACACGGCGACACAGCCATCTCAGCGGGGTCAGTCCGGAGGTCTTTGAAGCAATTTCGAGTCGGGCTTACTGATCTGTCCGCAAAAACCTGGGAAGTCCAAGTGACAGAAAGTTCTCCTCTTGCACTGTCTCAGTTTGGGGGGAGCTTACGTATGACCCTACATCCGCCAGCCGTTGCCCTCCTGGGAGGTGTCATGGGTTGGCCCGTGTCACGATTTACAGAAAATTGGCTAGACGGGTTAAAATTTTCTTCAACCCGTTCGAGGGCGGAAGCGGTGGGGGCAGCGGCCTCAGAAAAAATATTTTACACAAGGCGCGAATCCCTCTTGACATATTTCGGCGAAGAGGCTATATAAATACCTAGGATTTAATAACTGGGAAATATATTGTAAGCAAGAGTTGTGCCACAAGAAGAAGTGCCGGTTTGGAATTTCCGTCAAACAACCTTCTGGTAACGCCTCCTCGCTACATGGATACCTCCGACATGTAGCAGATCCCTCCCCTATATACCTATACACATACAGTGTAATGGAAGGCACACCTCTGTCTATGCAGGGGATTGTCTTCTGCTTGGATATTCCTTTGTTGAATATCTATTTGTCCATCCATGGCTACATCACTGGAGCTGTATAGAGAATAGAGAGGGGTTTATCATGGAGTCACACATGTCCAGATCAATCAGTGTCAGCACCAAACGAAATATCCACGCAGAGTAAGGAGGCTGATGCGATCTTTCCAGCCATCGCTCCTAAGGATGGGGTTCTGGACGAATCGCATTGTAAGCCGGTCTTCGCTCAAGTAGACATTGGAGTCCTCTATGAGGAGGAGGAAGAGGGGATGTCCCATGGGTACTTGAAGGATATCTAGCAAAGGGTGGATGGTGACCTTCCCCTTGGAAACTAGACCATTGGCTTGGGAAGTGCCACTGTGCTGTGTAGAAGCAGGTTCCCCTCTTCAGAAAATACATCCAGGAAATGACCTTGCATACCCCAGTTGAGCGAAGAGACAAAATGCTCTCTCTAGGACAGAATGTCTTTTACCAGACGAAAGAAGGACGTCGCCTTCCATTCAGGCAAAGTTACATTTCTACAGAAAACATCACAACTTAGAAAATGGTCGATATGGCGTCGCTCCGTGTCCGCACAAAGGCAATCAACTTGCATAGCCAACAGCCCCAATGTGAACGACGGCTAGGAGATGGCTCATCTACAACTTGAGAGGGGAAAAGATCGTGAGGAGTAAGGTTTCCGCGTTATCGGCTCTGTACTTTCTTCTCGGCGTCTGCGTTGGCATCGTGCTACTCGAAGGGTATCAGCGGGTCAGGTGGTCACAGGCAGAAGCGAAATCGGTCCATGACGACGTGATCGATTCCCGTATAGAAATACCAGTTAAGGCTGTTCGATCAAACCGAATGATGGTCGCTCTCACGTTTGGGCAAGCCGGTTCATCCAATGCCGGAGAGACCCCAAAGAAGGCCAATGGGAAGGTGTTCAATTTCTATAACGGCAAGATATATCTGGCCGAAGATCCGTTACTGGGTGCCAGCGGGGACGGAGGAAGCGTTTGGACTCGTCTCGGCGATCAGCTGATTGAACGCGCACTCTATGATACGGTAATTTTTGCGCCAATAGGGGTT
>DATDFW010000405.1:0-6259 GCA_036522375.1 Nitrospiraceae bacterium | reverse complement strand
GGGGAGAATTGGGAAACGGTACAAAGATAGACGCACTCGTACCGGTCGATGTTACCGGCTTGCAGTCCGTGGCGGCCATTGGTACAGGGAACAATTTTAGCTGTGCGGTCATCACCAGCGGGAAAGTTCAATGTTGGGGAGATAATCGCCAAGGCCAGTTAGGGAATGGAACTCGTGAGGGGGCCTTAGTCCCGGCGGAAACGAAAGGCGTCACCTCTGCGCAAAAAATTCATGGCGGGTCTCTTCATGCCTGTGCCGTGTTACGACAGGGAACGGTCAATTGCTGGGGGGCTAATCAAGTGGGACAGCTTGGCTATAACACACAAGACGATCCGGCCCGTCCGGCGCAAGAACAAGGTGTTCCCACTCCCGATGAAGTCATGGGTTTACGATCCGCCCGCGATGTTGCCACCGGGCTCATGCACAGCTGTGCGCTGGAAGATAAAAAATCTGTGAAATGCTGGGGAGGGAACACCAACGGAGGGTACTTTACGACAATGGTCGGCACCTCCACGACCACACCGATCGACATCAAAGTAGTTCCGTAATCCCTGAGAATATCGCATGAGATTTGTTAGAGTTTGTATCGAATAGAAATCAACCTCAGCCGGCCGTCGGTTAGAAATCAGCTCCGTGAGCCCCGGAAGATGAATACCAACGAGCCTTTCTTCAATCTCTACAACCATGGTTTCGTGCGGGTTGCCGTAGGGATTCCAACGGTTCGCGTTGCAGAGCCTGAATATAATACACGTGAGACGATCGCACTTATGAAACAGGCGGCGGAACGCAAGGCTCTCCTGGTCGTCTTTCCCGAGCTCGGATTGTCGGCCTATTCCTGCGAGGATCTGTTCCAACAGCAAGCGTTGCTAGACGGCTGCAAACAAGAACTAGCTTCTCTCCTTCATGCATCACAGGACATACCCGTGATCGGCATCGTCGGCCTTCCGCTCGTAGTCGATGGGCTTCTGTTTAATTGCGCGGCCGTGCTGTCTCGAGGGCATCTGTTGGGTGTCATCCCGAAAACCTACCTCCCCAACTATCGCGAATTCTATGAGATGCGTCAGTTCTCGTCCGCCGATTGCGCCAGATCCCAGACAATTCAGATGTTGAACCAACATGACGTGCCGTTTGGTAACCAACTGTTGTTTCAGTTGGAAGGCCAACCGCTCTGCAGCTTTCATGTCGAAATCTGCGAGGACCTCTGGGTGCCGATTCCACTCTCTTCTTATGCAGCCCTGGCCGGAGCCAACGTGCTGATCAACCTTTCTGCTTCGAACATCACCATAGGGAAGGCGGAGTACCGGCGTCAGCTGGTCGCGAGTCAATCGGCTCGATGTCTCGCGGCATACGTGTACACGTCCGCCGGGTACGGAGAGTCCACTACCGATCTCGCATGGGATGGACACGGGATGATTTATGAAAACGGGACAGGTGTGGCAGAGAGCTCCCATTTTTCTTACAAATCCCAACTGGTTACGGGGGACCTTGACCTGGATCGTCTGGCCCAGGATCGTCGACGACAAACGAGTTTCGGGGATTCAGTCCGTCGGCACAGGGGTGAACTGTCAGCATTTCGCACTGTACGAGTCTCTGCAGAACTGCCCTGTCAGGAGCGGCTTTTGCTCGACCGAGCATACAATCGCTTCCCTTACGTTCCCAGCGACTCTGCGCAACGAAACGAGCGCTGTCGCGAGGTGTATGAGATCCAAGTGCAAGGATTGGTGAAGCGTCTGCAGTCGGTTGGATTCAGCAAGGTCGTGATCGGAATATCCGGCGGACTGGATTCGACTCAGGCCGTGATCGTGTGCGCAAAGGTAATGGACGTGCTGGGAGTTCCACGCACAAACATACTCGGTTACACTCTCCCGGGATTTGCCACCAGTAAGCGGACACTAGAGCAAGCCTGGCGTCTCATGCGCGCGATCGGGTGCACCGCACAGGAAATCGATATTCGGCCAAGTGCTGAGCACATGCTCAAAAACATCGGCCATCCTCATACAGCCGCCAAACCGGTGCATGATGTCAGCTTTGAGAACATCCAAGCGGGGGAACGAACAAGCCTGCTATTCCGTCTCGCAAACCAACAGGGCGCGCTCGTGGTAGGAACAAGCGACCTCAGTGAACTCGCCCTGGGTTGGTGCACGTACGGAGTCGGTGATCACATGTCGCACTATCATGTTAACGCGAGTGTGCCGAAAAGCCTAGTCCAACACCTGATACGCTGGGTGGCTGAAACGAAACAGCTTGGGGGCGATGTCAGCCCCGTGCTAATGAATATCCTTGAGACGAAGATCAGTCCCGAGCTCGTGCCCGGTGAGGATCGTGCCGGTCAACCCATCCAGCGTTCTGAGGACATCGTTGGCCCGTTCGAATTGCAGGACTTCTTTCTCTATTACGTGCTCCGTTTCGGCTATAGTCCTCCCAAAGTCGCGTTTCTCGCCTACAACGCATGGCATGAAAGGAAACAGGGTGAATCTCTAGATATTCCGGATCGTACACCGCGGGAGTATGGGATCGGCGAGATCAGAAAATGGTTGCGGGTGTTCCTCGATCGATTCTTTCATCAGAGTCAGTTCAAACGCAGTGCGATCCCCAACGCCCCTAAAGTTGGTTCTGGTGGATCTCTCTCTCCGCGAAGCGACTATCGCGCGCCAAGCGATAGTGAAGCAAATGTCTGGCTGTCCCAACTGGATAGTATTCCTGGAGGCGACACCTAGTGACCCAAATCCAGAAAAATAACTAGATAGACGGGATAAGTCAGATAAACTAAAAATTACCTGCCTGGACGACATCTTCCAGGCTGTTGATGTCGAGCCAGTGACCTGCCGTATAAAGCACTCGGATTGGATAGTGCTGTTTCAATAGCTCTTGGAGCAACTGGGGGATGCCGGCCTTGCGGTTGCCTGGCTTGGCCAGGAGTTCCGCAATGATATCGGTGATATGCCCAGCTGCATGAGGTGAAACCTTGAGAAACCCCATCCAGACGCCGTGGATGGATTCTTTGGAGATGTTGTTTCCCAATTGCTTGAGGTAGATCTTAGCGTTAAAAGCTTTCCTCGTATTGGGAATGGTGCATTCGGTAAAGCCGCCGAGACGGGCATAGCTAGTCTGCTCCTGCCAATTACTATCGATGAAAATCACGCAGTCATCCGTCTGCTGGCAGAGGGTTTGGGGAATGTATTTATTGAACAATACGTCGCCATAGGAAATGATCGTGCTCTGAACAGGCCCTTTTCCAGATCTGAGGGCCTTGAACAGGGAGTCCAACTCTCCGGTATCCGCAAAATCTTCATTATCGACATAGGTGAGGTTGGGCAGATTCACGGCCTCTTTTTTATATCCTCTGACGACTACGATATCCTTGATGCCGACTGCATTATAGGCGTCGACAATATGGGAGAGGATTGGTGTGCCTTGGATGTTGACCATCGTCTTTGGCTGGTGCTCGGTGAGTTCCCCCAATTCATCGCCGCGGGACGCAGCCAATACGATTGCACGGGTATCCTCAGCCCCTCGTGGCAGATACCGGTCTTCGGCTTCTTGTAGTTCTGCGGCGTTTTGTAAACGGAAGATCTCGGAGACCGGTGCGACTTTGTCTTCAATGGAGAGCAAGTGTTCCTGCTCCTTGAGGGTGCGCGCGGTCTTTTGCATGGCCGTCACGGCAGCTCGAAGCATATGGTTGGCCCAAATCACCATTGAAAATCCATGCTGTCGAAACACATCGGTCGGTGTGGCGTAATACTTGGTGGGCACAATCACGACGGGGCAGCGATTTCCCCATTCCTGTTTGAACGCAAGAATCTCGTCGGGCACCGACAGGGCGCTGTGAATGAGAATGCCGTCTGCGCCTGCCTGATGGTAGGCCTCAGCCCGACGCAGTGCTTCCGCAAGCCCCCAGCCGCAGATGAAGGCTTCCACTCTGGCAATAATGCAAAAATCCGGAGTGGTCTGGGCGTCTTTGCCTGCCTTGATCTTGCCACAGAACTCCTGGATATCCGCCATAGGTTGGGCATCCCCCTTGATGAAACTATTCGTCTTGGGGAAGAGTTTGTCTTCAATGCAAACCGCTGCGATGTGACGCTGTTCGAGTTTACGGACGAGCCGCTGCATATTGTTGAAGTTGCCGTATCCCGTGTCGCCATCGAGGAGAATCGGAATCGTGGCTGCATCGGACATGAACTCCAGGTTTTCTAGGACTTGGGTCCAGCTTGCTTCGTTGTTGTCACGGACGCCAAATTGAGCTGAGATGGAGAGGCCGCTAGCCCAAATGCCTCGAAAGCCGGCTTCTTGAACGATTTTTGCGCTGAGGCCATTGTGGGCTTCACAAATAAATTCCAGTTGGTCCGACAAGAGGAGCTTCTTAAATTGATGTGATGCACTCATGGAGTCCTTTCCTGGTTCACGCAGAAACAAGCCGAGAGGTACCCCCGCGATGCACTGGTTTGGCCATAAAGAATACCGGTTTCCTCTAGAGAAATCATTCTGCTATTCAAAGGAGAATAGCAGATGAAGTAACGCGTCAGGAATGGCTCGCGACAGAGGCCGGACTCTTCACTACTGAAGGCGGCTAAATGGCTGCTGATGAGAAGCGCATTCCCCAAAGCGATCTTCCAAAATACTTCGAATTTCGAATTCCCGCTATCTTATGGAACATTGTCGTGCGGGGCGGATTTCTAGATGACGTAATCTTACAAAGACCAGCATTCCTCCCCACGCTGCGGGAAGTTTTAGCCTGTGCTTGTACAAGATTGAGTGCAGATGGCTCTCTTATTGGCGGTAATATACTTGACCTACTCGTCCATTGCCAAACAAACCGCGCAGGAGGTTACTACACCACTCAAAACGATTCAAATGCCCTTTGAGCGGTTCAAGGCTGCGATGTCCGTAGCCCTCACGACTCCGAATTCCTCCTTTCCAAAACCTCAGAAGAAATCCCGCAATAAATAACCCTGTCGGTCCGTCGGCTCTAGCCATCAGGTCTTTTATCCAGAATTTGAGATTGTAGTGCACCTTGCTCATTAATGCCGTCATATGCGGTCCCCAATTTCTGGGGATAACCCTGTGCATAAGAGCGTTGAAGCCTGAGAAATAGCCCATACGGAAAGACTAACGAACTGTTTGCCTGAAAAATGAGCATTGTGTTCCCTTAAATATACCCACAAGATTTTGTGGCTTGACAGATAAATTTTTGGCTTTCCCACAAGCAGTGGTTTTTCAGAGCTCCAGGATCATGATTATTATGAATAAAAATGTGTCTGACATGGGATCTCAAGAAAAAACCTCGCTTATACACAGCTCTCACGAGATTATGAGGAGGTCGATGGTCTAAATTCACCATAATGCATGCAGTTTAAGCCTGTTACAGTTGCACCGCGACACTTAATCCCTTTCAGACCTGTTTGTCCCTAATCGAGTCTGCCTAGCTATCTTGTATGTCTCATTTCCCGAATTAGAGAGACCCAAAATGTAACTAAGGCCTGGCATCAGCGACCAGTTGACGCTGGATGAGAAGAGATGAGTATAGAAGGGCTGTCCAAGTCCGATTGTGTATCTGTCTATGGACGGCTTTCCTGGTTTATTTTAAGCTATTCCATAAGAGGGATAAACAGGGAGGGCAACATGTCAATGAAGAGAGTCGTTCCCCGAAAGCGAGTTCAAGGTCGAGTGGTTAGCCCGGCGAACAAAAAACCTGCTGGAAATCGAGGGAGGTTGGGGTTTAGTCGACAGCTACAGGATTTGCGCGAGCAGGTTGATATTGTATTACCGGAGATGACAGCCCGGATCGCGGCATTGGAGCATCTGTTGCTTGGGAAACAGCTCTGTACCAGAAACGACCTGATCGACGCGCGCCAGTTTGTGCGCATGCAAGAGGCATAAGAGGCCGCCCAGTGCCTCGGTCACTTTCGGGTCGTTTGTCTTATTCCACGTGATGCTCCCTACGAGTGAGATCATGGACAGAGGCGCTGCATGTTTCGCAAAGACGAAGGTAGGCTTTAACAGGCACTAGGACAGCGAGTTGCTTGCCAACGTAGAATACAGGGCGGTTCGTCGGGAAATCGCATGTTCGGAGATAGATGCAACGGTCTGAGTTTACGGTTCGTTCTGAGCGGAGGCTCTGTAGGTGAAGTAGAGCACAAGGCTTGCTACGAAAGCGATGACCAGCGCTGCCACAAATCGGATGGTAAAGCTGAGCGGTCCGATGTAGTGGTGGTACAGGAGGGGCAGCAGAATGGGGAAGATCACGGCGAGGGCGAGGCCT
>DATDFW010000404.1:0-5861 GCA_036522375.1 Nitrospiraceae bacterium | reverse complement strand
GGCGTCACAACTGAATAAACCGGACAACGCGCGTCACTGGCTGGATCTTGCCTTCGATGCCCTGAAAGATTTCCAGCCTTCGCACGATAAGGCCATGAATCTCATTCAGGTGGGGCTGGGCTACCAACAACTCCGTGCCTCGATGCCGGCCATGAACGCACCCCTGCTGCTGCGCGCGGCCGGCGTGCTCCTGGAAGCGACGACCATAGCGGAGCAAATCGGCGATGCGAGGACCCGCTCCTATGCGGAGGGCTATCTCGGCCACTTGTATGAAACCGAACATCGCTACGAAGAGTCGTTGCAACTGACCAGACGCGCAGTCTTTTCCGCCCAGTCGGCCAACGCTCCGGAGTCGCTCTTCCGCTGGCAATGGCAGCTTGGACGTTTGTTGGCAGCAACGAGCAAACTGGACGAGGCCATTGCCTCCTACGATTACGCTGCCACGACCCTGCGCCCCATTCGCCTGGAAGTCGCCTCCGCATGGGGAAATGATTCATTGTCCGGAGAAGATTCTGTCCGCACCCTCTTCTTTGAGCTGGCCGATCTCCTGCTCCATCGCGCTTCGCTGACGGCCGACTCGCAAGGGGCCGAGCAGTATCTGCGCCGCGCGCGCGATGCGATCGAGACCTACAAGGCCGCCGAGTTACGGGATTACTTCCGGGACGACTGTGTGGATACTCTGCAAGCGCGTATCACAAAGCTGGACACATTGGCCGCAGGAACGGCCGTGGTGTATCCCATCATCTTTGCGGATCGATTGGAACTGCTGGTCAGCCTTCCCAATGGACTGAAACGGCTGTCGATCCCCGTCTCATCGGCTACGCTTACACAGGAAGTGCGAGCCTTTCGCAAAACGGTCGAAAAGCGGACGACGCGCGAGTATCTCCCTCACGCCCAACAACTGTATACCTGGTTGATCCGCCCCCTCGAACCCGATTTAGCCTCTTTCCGGATCGATACGCTCGTCTTCGTCCCCGACGGCCCGCTCCGGACCGTGCCGATGGCCGCGCTCCATGATGGCGGACAGTTCCTTATCGAGAAATTCGCTGTGGCCAGCACGCCCGGCCTTAATCTCACCGACCCGAAGCCGATCGACCGCAACAAGGTGCGGCTGTTGTCGAGCGGGCTCACACGAGCCGTTCAAGGATTTCCATCCCTCCCATTCGTGGAAGAAGAAATCAATGCCATCCGCTCGCTTTACCAGGGGGATCAACTTTTGAATAAAGATTTTTTGACTCCGCGTCTTGAACAAGAATTACAAGGCCATCCCTATGGCATCTTGCACATTGCCACCCATGGCTGGTTTGCGTCAGACACGACACAGTCTTATCTACTGACCTATAACGGAAAACTCACCATCGATGAGCTGGACCGTTTGATCGGACTGTTCCGCTATCGAAAAGATCCACTGGAACTTTTGACTCTCAGCGCCTGCCAGACCGGAATCGGCGACGATCGGTCGGCGCTCGGCCTGGCCGGTGTGGCCATTAAAGCTGGAGCGCGAAGCGCGCTCGCGACACTATGGTTCATCAACGATGAAGCCTCAGCGACCTTGGTCTCCGAATTCTACCGGCAATTACGAAATCCTATGCAGTCGAAGGCACAGGCTTTGCAGCAAGCACAGCAGAAGCTCTTGGCAGATCGAGTCTATGAACATCCGGCATACTGGGCGCCGTTTCTGTTATTAAACAACTGGCTGTAGTCAAGCGATTTAGCCCTGTGCTACGGTATGCCTCCATGTTGTCTCGTTTATTGGTCGACCGACCGTACAAGGAACTGCGACCATGCGAAGCCTCACTGTTTCACTCCTATCCCTACTGATCCTCAGCACGGGATTGTTTATTTCAGCCAAGTCCTCGGCCATAGCGGATCAGCCTAGCGTCGCTCAATCGAAACCCTCGGAGGATGTTCCGCTTCCAGTTTACACACCTCCCAAGAAGCTGATCCCGCGTGCCCGGGTAGGTGGTGGCTTGCGAGGGACTGACGGAAGCGATCCCGTGCTCGTGGCTTTGGTGCCGGACCACGTCGGGCTCACCATCAAGAAAACTCCCGTCCTGAACTGGTTTCTATCAAAACCAACCACATACCCATTGAAATTTACACTTATCGACGTCCGATCGGTCACGCCGCTGCATGAAGGCCCGATTCCTGCCCCCATACGTGCAGGTATCCAGTCCATCAATCTCAAGGATTGGGGCCTCGCACTGGAACCAGATGTGCAGTATCGCTGGTATATCTCTGCCACTCGTAATCCAAACTCACCGTCGCAGGATATTGTGGCTGGAGGCGTGATCGAGCGTTGTGAGTTCAGCACGTGCCTCGTGGAAATGGAAGTCGATTTGAGCTGCGACCGGCAGAGCGTGCTGCGGAATGCCTTGCGCGGTTTTTGGTACGACGCGATGGCCTGCGTGTGTGAGTTGATCGACGCGAAACCCACAGACCAGGCGCTTCGCAGACAACGCGCCGCATTACTGAATCAGATCGGTCTTTCCGGGGTGGCGGAGTGGGATCTCCGCTCTATCCAAGACCCCGCTCGCTAAATTCGCGCGCGACTGGCGAGACAGGCACGAAAAGCGCGACGCGAAGTTGAAGTTTCAAGTTCCGAAAACCTCTAACCCTTCACCGTCCCCGCCTGTTTCACTTACCCTTACCCCGCATACCCCCCTATCCCCCTTGTCTCGCCCGCTTCTCCCGTCCGGTAAATCAAATTTGATTCACCACAGAATCGTTTTCGATTCACCTTGATCCCTCCTCACCCTTCTGCATGCGCTTCCGCTCAACCTCAATTCTTGTGAGCATACTCGAGATTGGCCATTTTTTCTGCAGCAGACGAACACGACAATCTGTATCGTGCTCGGGTTATACAAATCTTCAACGGATTCCAGCCAAAACCGGCCTCAAGTTTTTCCAGGCTTGGCGACTTCGCATCTCACCGCTCCTCCACCGGCTCATCACTGATAGCAATGTAGGACAGGCTCCTAGGAGGAAACCGCACACTCTGACAGAAGGTGTGCAGAGTTCAGATGAGGCATGAGGCTTGCTGAATATTCGTACAACCGGAATGATTCATGAATGCCCTCGCGAGGCGTTCGATCCTCCCCCCGGCAGGGCTTTGACGTTCGCCCTCCTCCGACGGACTGCAAGTAGGCCTCTGCCAGCCCTACTTGCGAGAAGTCCAGCCGAACTTCGGTTTCGAACGCCTCGCGAGGGCCTTCAGGCGGAGCCCGAGCTCGGCACGATCAGATCAATCGATGGAGGTAGACGCACCTATGGCTCAGTGGATCTTTGTCTGGGGGATGCTGATCGCACTGGTCGGGCTCATCTGGGTGTTGGTTCTTGACATTCTGCTCGATTTCCTTGGTGACGACCACCAAACCCATGACAAGCGGCAAGGACACGCCTCGCCGAAACAGCGTGATGGATTTGAACCGCCGATTGCTCATCGCGGCAGTAAACGGTCTCGGCCTGGCAATGGAACATGACGTCTAGCGCGCGAGACATGCGAGACGGCCAAAGGTTCGAGGGTGCCTCTCCATCAGAGGTAGTTGCATGGTCCCCCTTTACCCACCTCATCAGCAGACCTTTTCTTCCTGCTTCGAATCATCCTCCAGTAGTCACGTACTGTGATAGATTGCCCCTCGCCCACTCCCCACTTAGATCCACGCAGCTGGTGAAGGAGCGCATAACATCATCAACCACCGGCTTCTCCAATTTTCTGTTGTTCAGCACCTTGGCGATAGTGTTCGTCGCTCAGGTGCCCCAGGCAGGCCGACGGTGAGGCTGTGAGAAGGAAGTTTTCTGGGTTCGGAGTTGGAAACTGAGGCTAATGGCTTGTAAAGCGCTGGGTCCGGACTTTAATGGAAGGTCAGTTCCAACAGAGGAGCGAAAACGAGAGATGGCGTCGGATGGCCTGAAAATCTGTTGTGTTACAGGTAATGACCGTTGCGCCGATGCTACGGGCTGTGAGCGCAATCAAGACATCGAATGCCAATTCTCTGATCTTCGCGGCGTCATAATGTTCACGCCTCCTGATGGCGCTCAACACGTCAGCCGCTTGCAGCCAGTGCGCCTCAGTCGGCGTCAGAACCTGGCATCGCCTCATCAGGTCCATGACAAATCGGCGTTCAATTCCTGCTCTGGCACCACGCAGCAGTTCGTGCAGGACTACGGACGAGCAGCGGACGATATGAGGGGACCGCATAAGACGGAAGGTGAAGCGACCGGTTCGGAAATTCTCGATGTAGACGGACGTATCCAAAACGGCAAACTTACTTGTCTTCAAAGGAGTCTCGTTTCCCGACCGCACTGTACCGTTGAATCACCCAATCGTGAGCGGCTTTCTCTGTCACCAGGTCCAACGCCTTTTGAATCGTTTCACTGGTGGTCTTTGCGCCAAGCGCCTTCTTGGCCCGCTTCAATTTGTCTGAGTTCAATCTGGCGGATACTTGAACAAGAGCCATGGGGCACCTCCTGTCGGACAGTCTATAGGTTTCTGTATGACAGGGTCAAGGTGCAGCGCCTATTGAAGTTTGGGTTATGAGTATTGCGTTCGGAACGAGCTGCCAGGAATGAACAGACTGAAAACTGGAATGAGCATGGGACAGCGGCTTGCCAAGAAGATCATACAGACGAAGATCTTTCGCTTTGCAGAGGACCTTGTTGAGTATGCTCGCCGAGATCAGAAAGCTGACATCAACCTGGTGTTGATAAGTCCCAACTTAGTGCATGCATCTCAGAACCCAGAACTTCTCGGCAACTGAGGTCTCAATGGACGCCGAAGCGAGTCGATATTCCGTCCTCATCGTGGAAGATAACCTGGATCTCGTCATGGGGTTACAGGATTTCCTGCATCATGATGGCTACGACGTCACCGTTGTCGGTACCGTCGCCGGGGCCATCGAACTCGTACGAGCCCGCCGCTTCAACGCCATCATCCTCGACCTAGGCCTGCCGGACGGCGATGGACTTGATGTCTTGAAAGAAGCCCACCGCATGGATCCCTCTCTCCCTGTCGTGATTGTCACCGCCCATATCTCGGTGGACCGCACGGTGGGATCGCTAAAGGAAGGGGCGTTTGCCTATCTCACGAAACCGTATGATCGAGAGCAGCTACGGCACACCCTCCAGCGCGCCATCGGGCTGAAAGAGCTCGCCGTGAAGGCCGAACGGACGGAACACCTCCTCAACGAAAGTGAGGAACGCTTTCGCTCGTTGGTGGAGTCGGCCACGGATGCCATCGTGGTGGCCGATCGTCGCGGATCCCTCATCTCCTGGAACCGATCTGCATCCGTGCTCTTCGGCTATGCCGATGAAGAAGTAGTCGGACAATCTTTCACTCTGTTAATGCCGGCACGCTATCGCCAGGCGCACGAACAACTCCTCGCCGGCATGGAATCAACGGGCAGAGACCGCGCGACGGGATCGGTTGTTGAGCTGCACGGCCTCAAGAAGGATGGCACCGAATTTCCCATCGAACTCTCTCTGGCAACATGGAACACGGCCGGCGGCAACTTCTCCAGCGGCATCATTCGGGATATTTCGGCGCGGAAGAAGACCGAAGACGCATTGCGCCGGAGCGAGAAGCTGTTGCGGGACATCGCGGACAACACCACGGCGGTGATCTATGTGAAATATGCTGACGGCAAGTATCTCCTGGTCAACCGCCGGTTTGAACAGATCTTCAACCTTACCTCCGATCAGATTGTCGGTCATACCGATCATGAAATCTTTCCTCGCGAGGCCGCAGATGTCTTTCGCGCGAATGACGTGGTCGTGATCGAGCAGAATCGTACGGTGGAATATGAAGAAGTGGCGCCCCATACGGATGGGCCGCATACCTATATTTCAATCAAATTCCCGCT
>DATDFW010000403.1:0-4021 GCA_036522375.1 Nitrospiraceae bacterium | reverse complement strand
AACCTTGTGGAGTTGGCCTTCTTTCTTCGTTCCTTCCAGCGGTGCTCCGTCGAGAGTGCCCTGCACGTCGAATACGATATAGTCCCCATCTACAATGATGTGGCCGGCTGGGACGGCTTCCAAGCGTGCCTGTTGTTCGCGTAAGACTTCGAGCCCGCGATCGAGCTGCTCGTCGGTGACCGTGCGTTTGTCTGGCTTGAGGGAGATTGGATTCGGTGGTTTATAGTCCCGTAATTCGATCTTTGGCCGTATCTCGACGGTCGCGGTGAATGTAAAGGGTTCATCTTTCTTAATCTTGGCCCGGTCCAGTGGGGGAATCTCAACATGGACTGGCACAATCCCTGCCTGGCGGACGGCCTTGTCATAGAAGTCCGGCACGAGGTTTCGGATCACGTCCTCTTCCACCGTTTTGGCATAGCGTTTCTCTAATAAGGCCAGTGGTGCCTTGCCAGGTCGAAATCCTGGAATATTAACCTGGCGGTTCAACTCGACATAAGCCTTGGCAAGCCGCTGAGTAACTTCATCAGCCGGTACCTCAATTTTGAGGGCGCGTTTCATCGGCCCTAGTTCCGTCACATCCATTTTCATCGCTGGCGCGAACCCTTTTCGTTGTCACAAGCCTTGCGAGGACTCCGAGTCATCGCCGGTTGCCATGTTGTGGTCTGGTGCGAGAGGGGGGACTTGAACCCCCACGGTCACCCACGAGATCCTAAGTCTCGCGCGTCTGCCAGTTCCGCCACTCTCGCATGGTGGGGTCTGCAGGAGCCGACTCCAGCATCATGGTGAGTACACAAACACAAATACATATTCTGATGGTATTTTGTACCGTTGGATATGTCCCGCTGTCAACCCATACTCCTGCGGGGTGGACGTCTGTTTTTTTGCTGTTCTCATCCGTTGTTCTTCTATGAATAGTCCGACACAACGGAAGATACTGTGTCGTTTCAGACCCGGAGGGATCTGTGATCAAAAGTTTCGATTTGGCTCATAGGTGAAGTCATATCACAGCGCCTGATCATACCCACTGAAGCCTCAATCTTCAATGAGGAGTATAATCGATGGAGTCAAGACGACTCATCATTAGTCTGTCGGTAAGGAGGTGCACGATGCGGGTTGCACTATGGCTTTCAACTCTGATTTTTAGTTTTGTGATACTTTCCCCTTTCCCTTCGTGGGCCTACCGTGACTACTTTACCGCGGAGCAAAAAGCGCTATTGGATAAGATTCAAACTGTGCGTATCGAGGCAATTGCCCTCGCGGACAAAGGGGAGATTGATGCGACGCCAATCGCCGAACTTGTAGCCCACCGGATGGGTGAATTGGGGTTTACGGTCGCACGGGAGGCTGGTAGACCCCATGATGCTGTGGTGAAAATAAAATGCGAACAGCGAAAAACATGGGAAGGTACAACTTCTGCTGGGGGGGATGCGGATTTGCCCGATGCCCCGTCTCGGCTGTGGAAAGGCCCTGCCTGTCAGATGACCTATCTTCTCGGTGATATGAAGATCAAATGGCAGAAAGAGGTTCGAACGGAGTTCGAAGATGCGGAACAGGCTGCGCGATCGGCCAATGTAGGAGATCCGGGAGCCTATGCCATGGGCAAATTGAGGGACGTACTCGAGACCTATGAATTTCCTTTGCTGCTGGCTGCTGAATGGGGTCAGCCGGAGCGGCTTCTCACATTGCTTGATCGACCCGATACATCCCAGGCCAGAAAGTTCAAAATTATTTCTCTCTTAGGCGAGATGCAAGCCGACGAGGCCTTGCCGAAATTAAAAGAGGTGCTCAAGGATCGAGACTTGGCGAAGCAAGCGATCGGGGCGATGGGCAATCTCGGCAGAGAGGGTATTCCGCTGCTCGTCGATATTATGAAAACCTCTCCGCAGCTTGAACTGCAGGCGGCGGCAGCCAAGGGCTTAGGCAAATTGGGCGGGACGCATGGCGATGCCTCCGTCGTGCCGCCGTTGCTGGCCAAACTGACAGATCCCAAGACAGACTGGTCTGTGCTCACGGAAGTGGCTTGGTCGCTGGGCAAGATTCCGGATAAACGATCAATTCAGCCACTCTATGATCTCGACAGGAAACTAGAAACCATGCGTGACCCGGAAAACATCCCATTGAAGAAACTCAAAGAAGCGGTGTTCTGGTCGATCAAACAGTGCGATACGTGGGATCAGTTCAGTTGATGCGTACGCCCGGCTACGGGATCACAGCAGTAGCTGGTCCTTTTTTCAACACCGGTCTGTCAGTCACTTCGTTGCATCCTTCTTCTGTCTTCGATAGTGTGCGGCCACCTTCATCCGATTACCGCACAGGCTCATGCTGCACCACTGACGCGCATGATTCTTCGTTGTATCGTAAAAATACAGGATGCAGAATTGATTTCGGCACTTCTTCATGAGAGTGAAGTCTTTGGTGCATAGCAGGTCGCTAGCGGCCTCGGCCAAAAGTGCCAGAAGCTGAGCAGAGCCTTGCGTCGTCGAATGGAAGTGACGTTCAAAGAGGCCGTTCATACGAAGGAGTTGTGGATAGCCTGGCCGTTGGCTGAGCAGCCGGTTGATTATTTCGATCGCTGATTGGGGAACCTGCCTACGAGCCACAATCTGTTCCGCCATCTCTCGCAGGACCGCACGAAACGCCTTCGTTTCAGTCAGCAACGTTTCTCTTTCAGATTGGGCCATCTTCGCCACTATTTCCCTTGCCTCATCCGTGTCGAAGAGCTTTGCCTTGATAAACCAGCCAATCAGATCTGGCCATTCCACCAGAAGATCCGTCCGCCGTCTTTCCACGATCAGTTCTGTGTTGATGAAATCAAAACACGGATGATTCCCCACAAATAAAAATGGCCGTGTTACCTGCACCCAATCCTTCTCCATCGCGCCTTCTCCGTACGGGGTGAGAAACCATCAAAATTACTCTTGACAGGTTAGCGCAATTTGTATATAACCGTCAAATAATACATTAAAAGGTTATATGACTTGCACACTGTCCGTGGGCGGAGGTCTTGGGATTAGACCAAGTGTCAAATCCTACAGCTGTGCCGAGACTTACATTGGCCGGGACAGCAGTCCTCTTGGGTCTTCGTCGGTGCCTCGCAGAGGGAGGAATACGATCGTGTTTTGAGTCGCATCCATGAGGCATTCACGAGACTCCTTCTTGACCGTGCTGAGGTGAATGACTACGAGGGAGGTAACGACCATGAAGGTGGTGCAGATTTGGCGGTACCCGATAAAGTCGATGGCTGGTGAACAGCTGAATCACGCGCGCATTGGCTTGCTCGGTATTGAGGGAGATCGCATTGTACATGTAGAGGACGCGCAGGGTCGTGTCGTAACTGCCAGAATTCACCATCGACTTCTCGGTCACCATGCCACACTCAATATGTCAGGTGAGCCTGTGGTAGACGGCGTGTTGTGGAGCGATCCCACGGTCGGCAAAGCTGTTGTGGATATCGTGGGTCGTGGCGCTAGGCTGGTTCATGATGACTCAAGAGGCCGTTTTGACGTGCTGCCCTTGCTGGTTGCGACGGATGGTGCCATCGCCGCTTTTGGATATGATGGCCGGCGACTCAGACCGAATCTCGTGATCGGTGGCGTCGAGGGGCTGGCCGAGCGGAACTGGCCAGGGCAATGCCTGCGCATCGGGGACGTCATCATTGGGATACAGAATCTCCGTGGGCGTTGCATCATGACGACGTTTGACCCAGATAGTCTGAAACAAGACCGTCAAGTACTCACCGACATTGTGCGGAAATTTGGCGGCATGCTCGCGTTGAATTGTTATGTGATCCGGGGTGGGGAGATTCAGGCCGGAGATGCCGTGGAATTGGTTCCCAAACATCAGTGCGAAGCCATACGTCCATAGGGAATAAGCCTCTTTGGCCTCTGTCCACGCGGCCTGCTGCTGAAAGGTGGCTGTTCACCCCGCTATCCCGCTGTACCTGAGCGGCACTGTTGGCACGAACGTCCAAGAACGCCTTGTTGAATGAGAATTTCTTCTGCAATGGATCCTTGATCGCCAC
>DATDFW010000402.1:0-4097 GCA_036522375.1 Nitrospiraceae bacterium | reverse complement strand
AGGCCATTTCACCGTGCGACGCCTTGAGCGCCAGTACGGAAGCGAAGCGGTGCGAAGAGCCTACGAGAAAATCTAACTCCTCATTCAAGCGGTATATCCCAACCACATACAATTCACCATGATGTGATCCGTCTAGGGAGTTATGGTTTCTGTCTCTTGACAGGTTCCACACCCACCCTCTAACTTGGCCGAGTTTTCCATAGTGCCTGTGGTTCTGGACTGGGAGAAGCTCTGTCCTCTCATGTATCCCATTCTCGACATCCAGCATGCCACGGTTTACCGAGGTGATACCTGCGTCTTTTCCGATTTTTCCTTTGCGCTACGTGAGGGAGAGCATGCGGCGATCATCGGCCCGAACGGGTCGGGGAAGTCGACGCTCCTCAAACTCCTATCCGGCGAAGTCCACCCAGTTCCATTTGACGAGACTAGCATTCGCCTATTCGGCGAAGAGCAGTGGAATGTGTGGGACGTCCGCAAACGTTTGGGCATGGTGTCCCATGATCTTCAACATCAGTATATGGATCAAGTGACGGGGCTGAAAGTTGTCTTGTCCGGTTTCTATGCCAGCATCGGGATCTATGGGCATCAGGATTTTAGTTATGCGCAACTCGCCCGGGCAGACAAGATGGTAGAGGAAATGGGTGTTGGTTGGCTGAAAGATAGACGGTTTGGAGAGATGTCGACGGGAGAGCAACGGCGATGTCTCCTCGGCCGCGCATTAGTGCATGAGCCGATGGCGCTCGTACTCGACGAGCCGACGAGCGGTCTCGACCTGACGGCGACCTTTCACTATCTGGATCTCGTTCGCGCCCATATGCGGAAGGGGAAAACGTTGCTACTGGTTACGCATCATATTCATGAAATTCCACCAGAGGTAGAGCGTGTCGTGCTGTTGAAGCATGGGAAGATACTTCACGACGGGGAGAAGTGCGCGGTCCTCACGGATGTCAACCTCAGCCGGTTGCTCGACCACCCGGTGGTTTTGGCTCAATCCAATGGGTGGTATCAAGCGCTCCCAGGAGGTTGAAACGGCCTATCGGCGTGATTGAGAAGGTCAAGGTTTAGGCTAAGCCTATGAAGAAAAAATCAGTCTTCGCTCAACCTTAATCTCACCCTTAGCCGACCTCGCCTGCCGGGCCTGTGCCTATCGCCTTCGAAATCCAAAAAACATTCCCACTGCTCCTGCCCCAGTAGAGGGAAGATAGCCGGAGAGCAGGTGTCTAAGCCCCTCGGTCCCACGGTGCACAGCTGTGATGGCATGGCTAATCTGCGTTTCCAGTGCCGGCCAATCGAGATCGATCCAGCCGGTGTTTTCCAATACGGCGATGCAGGCCAGTAATGCGGCAGTGATCAGGGCGGCCATTCTCAGAAAACGACGGAACGCCCAACCAATGAAGAATCCTGCCAGGTAGCTGCCTCCGACGGCTGCCACAGCAGGCGATGAAAGATCCGCCACCCACGAGGCGAGGCCTCCAACAGTCACAACAGTGGCGGCGATGACGGATTTTGCACTCCAGGGTGCATCGGCCAGAAGGGCTGCACAAATACCTTGTGAAGAAGATGCTTCTGGCTGCTCGTACTCTCCATCCATGATGGGCTAGAGCCGGTTGCTTGCGAAGGTGTCGCAGGTTTTCGGGTCCCCGCTCTCCAAGCCTTTTCGGAGCCATGTCATCCTCTGTTCAGAGGATCCGTGTGTCCAACTTTCCGGTTGGACATAGCCTTGTCCCATCTTTTGGAGGCGGTCGTCTCCGATGGCCGAAGCGGCCTTCAAGCCTGCTTCAAAATCGCCTGGCTCGATGAGGTTCCGCTCGCGCTTGGCGTGGTACCCCCAGACCCCGGCGAAACAATCGGCTTGCAGCTCCATGCGTACGGACAAGACATTCCCCTCTCGCTCAGAGGCCTGGTGTCGGAGGCGCGTCACCTTCTCTGCAATGCCCATGTAATTCTGCACGTGATGGCCGACCTCATGAGCGATCACATAGGCTTGCGCAAAGTCGCCGGGCGCGCCGAACCGTCGCGCCATGGCATTGAAAAATGACAGGTCCAGATATACCTTACGGTCATTGGGGCAATAAAAGGGGCCGACGGCGGACGACGTGCTGCCGCAGGCCGAGTGGACGGCTCCGGTGAAGAGGACAAGTCGGGAGTCTTCATATTGCGGACCAAGGAGCTGTCGCCAGGTGGTTTCCGTATCGGCGAGGACCACTGCGGCGAATTTTCCCAGTTGGTCGTTGGGTGCTCCGGTTGGTGCAGGCACGGAAGGCCCCGATGATTCTGTCGTGTCCTGCACGCCGTTGAGCATATCAATGAGGGTCAAGGGATTGATACCTGTGAAATAGCTGACAGCCAAGACCAGCACGAGGCCGCCGATCCCAAGCCCTCCTCCGCCGATCCTCGCCGGTCCCAGGCCCCGACGGTCTTCCACATTGTCGCTTTCGCGTTGACCTTCCCAACGCACCCTCAGATACCTCCGTTGTGGGTAGGGAATAATTCCTGTGCAATGGCCTGGAAGACCGACCACACGATGCATCATACCCGATGCAGGAAAGAGGGGAAAGGCCCCGGGGACGCGAGGTTGATGGTACATGTTCGTGCAATGATCGAAATAACTGGGATTGCGCCGGAAGATTTGATGGAGGATGGAGGTGCCCACCCTCGTGAGCACCTCCGAAGGGCAGATGGCTACTTCGTTGGAGCTGTGGCAGTTTCCAACTGGCCGGCAATGTGTTTGAGGTCCTTGGGATACAGCACGATCTCAATTCGACGGTTGGACGATCGCCCCTCTTCGGAGTCGTTCGAGGCGAGAGGGTGCGTGTCAGCATAGCCAACTGCGGAGAGGTACTGGCGGTCTACACTGCCCTGATCGATCAGGTAGCGTACCACAGTTGTGGCTCGCGCCGTGGAGAGTTCCCAGTTCGTCTTAAAGCGATCCTGGAGCTTCGAACTGATGGGCACGTTGTCCGTATGGCCTTCAATCCGAATTTGTTTGTCCGATACCTGGTTGAGTACGTCGCCGACCTGTTTCAGGACTTTCATGCCGGCCGGTTTCACCTGAGCCTGGCCGGAATCGAACAGGACACGATCTACCATGTTGATAGTCAGGCGGTCGCGCACCTGCTGTATGGTAATGTTCCCCTTCGAAATCTCATCCTGAAGCGACTTGGATAGCGCCTCTTGCGTGCGAGTCAGGCGTGCGATCTCTTCCTCTTTTGCCAGCCGTTCTCGCTCTAATGTCTCGGCGAGTTGTGATTGCTCCTGGCGAAGCTGCTCACGTTCCTTTGCGATGCGGGTGGCGTCGGACTCAAGTTCAGACGCCTGCTTCTGAAGCCTGGCGATTTCTTCTTGCGCCGACGCATTTCCACTCGTGAGCTTCTGTTCAAGATCCGTGATTCGGCCGCGCACATTTGAGAGTTCGCTGTTCAGTTGACCTTTCTCTTTCTCCAGACCGTCCAGGCGGGCCTGCAACTCTTTGGAGCGTGCCGCGAGTGCTTCGCGTTCTTTGGCCAGCGAGGCCGCTTCCTGTTGAACAGCTTTTCGCTGAGCGGCTTCCTGGTCCAGATTTTTCTGGAGTCCTGCCAACTGCTGCTGTAACTGTGCGGATGTCTTCTTTTCGGCCTCAAGGTCGGCGAGCGTTTTTGTGTGAGTGCCCGAGCTCACGCATCCCCCCACGGTCATCGCACACAGCATAGCCACGGAAAAAGTCCGGAGAGACATCGTTCGATCAACCTCAATTCGTTGCATCGGCTTCTCCTCCTATACATGAAGGTAAATAGGCTATCGTGAAGGGGGAGCAAGCTCAATGCCTAATGTCTTGGAACCATGCGTGAAAAGAACCCACTCATTTCTCATGAAGTTTCAGAAACAGTTTCGACATCGTTGTAAATGTCGGGGAGGAAACTGAACGCATGCTGTCCCAACACTGTAGGGACCAGCCTACAGACTATTGCAGGACGCAGGTTGATTCGAAAATGACATGGGGACTCCGAATCCATCAGCGAGAAATGCGGCTGAACGACATGTGTCAGAACGAGTCATGGTAAAGCCTTGATGATAAAAATAGGTGTTGTTTCGACGCTCCTGCTAAAACGCCTCGCTGT
>DATDFW010000401.1:0-9604 GCA_036522375.1 Nitrospiraceae bacterium | reverse complement strand
GCCGCGGCCGACTGTGCCGCATCCGATTCGAGGACATCAAGCCCGACAAAAATCAGTCCGCGTGGAACCTTTCTTAACATCTTCGTGACCTCAGTCAATAGTCCCGTCCAGTGTCCAACAGGAAGGGAACTCGTGAGCCCACGACCGCTGAACAGATCGCTGACGTTCCCCACCCCAACCAGGATCTGACTCGCACGACTGAGCACATCGAATATGGTAGGGCCTGGAGGTTCAAGCACGAACTCACGAGGTTGCGGGCTAAACCGCAGGGCAGCGGGCTCCCCCACGAGAGGATGGGCTGACACACGCCAAATTCCCCAAGAGTCCTTGAGCAATTTTCTCGCATCCCGGCAGCGCTGAAAGAACTCGTCCCGACGCATCGCACTCTCATGCGCCCCCACATGGCAGGTTCGTCGTCCATCCGTCCAGACGATCAGCGCATGGGACGACAAATGCTCGGCCCCACACTCGCGTAACATAGCCGTTCCCGAGGCGCGGCGATTGCCGATCACCTTGCGGCCAAAGGCCTGTTCGATGACCGCAACCATGTCGGGAGGAAATCCGTTGGGATACAGCGGCCCGGGCGTATCTGTGAGATGGCCGGCCATTTCCCAATAGCCGACCATGGAATCCACACCCTTCGAGAGAAATCCCAGACGCCCGAAGCACGCTTGCGGTTGCCACATCGTCCGCACACCCTTGATCTCCGTGATGTGGCCAAGCCCGAGCGATTCCAGCGTGGGGAGGTTAAGTCCGCCGACGGCATCGGCCAAATGAGACAAAGTATGGGATTCAGCATCACCGTATTCGGCCGCATCGGGCAGAGCCCCGACCCCGAGTCCATCAATCACCAGAACAATGACACGATTAATCATGGACGCACTATAGCAGAGCGAGACTCGCGGGAAAAGCGCGATGGGCGAGAAGGATGGAACGGGTGAGACAGCATGAATCGACGATTACCGGTTAACGAATAACATCATGTCACGCAAGCGCGCTCAACTCGCTTGTCGCGCTTGTCACGCACCCTGTAGCTGCCACTCGGCTATGATGGCGAGACTTGCGCTGGTGCCGATCCGATCTGCACCGGCCTCCAGCATGGCACGTGTGGTCTTCCAGTCTCTGATGCCTCCCGAGGCTTTCACCTTGGCCCGACCGGCCACAGCATCCTTCATCAATTTGATATCTTCGACCGTCGCACCGGCGGCGCCGAACCCCGTCGACGTCTTCACGTAGTCGGCTCCCGCTTCCACGACCAACTGACAAGCTGTACGTTTTTCTTGCTGCGTCAGGTAACAGGTTTCAAGTATGACCTTGTGTTCGACGCCTGGTGTCGCGTGCACCACTTCAGCAATGTCCTTTCGCACATACTCACAGTCTCCCGACTTTAACCGGCTCACATTTATGACCATATCCAGCACCTGCGCGCCGCGCGCAACCGCTTCAATGGCTTCGGCGACTTTGGTCTTCGTCGTGTGACCACCCAGCGGGAAGCCGATTGGGATGCCAACACGAATCGTTGTACCGGCCACAGCTTCCACCGCATCATCCACATAACATGGCGGGACGAAAATTACGGTGAATCGATGCGCCTTCGCTTCCTGGCATAGTCGCAGGACATCAGACTTTGTCGCCTCCGGTCGAAGCACCGTATGGTCGATGAGGGTCGGTAGATTCCAATCAGATATCATTCACGAGATTCCTTCCGTGTACGCAAGCACCCTTTTTCCGGGGACCCGTGACGTTTGGGAATGGTTTCCACGGCGAAAGGGCCGCTTCTGATACTTCTCCACTGCCTTGTTGTGTTCGATAAGCGTTGCCGAGAACTCATGCGTTCCATCGTTCCTGGAGACAAAATATAACGAGCGCGAATCAGATGGATAGAGTGTCGCCCGGATGGCCTGAATACCTGGGTTGGCGATCGGTCCAGGCGGCAGTCCCTGTACCCGATATGTATTGTAGGGACTGAGGCTGGACAGGTCCTTCTTGTGCAAATTTCCGTCGAATGCCGTCAGGCCATAAATCACGGTTGGATCGCTTTGTAATGGTATGTGCTGCTTGAGGCGATTGTGAAAGACTGCGGAAATCTCCGGCCGCTCGTCGCTCGACCCAGTTTCCTTTTCAATGACGGAGGCGAGGGTCAGCACTTCATGCATCGTCATCTTGAGCTCCTGCATGCGAACGAGGAGATCCGGTCCGAGTTCCTGCTTGAGTTGCTCGACCATAGCCACCAACAACTCTCTGGCCTTGATGGGGCGGGGAAATTTATACGTGTTGGGATAGAGATACCCTTCCAGCGTCTCTGCCTTGACCCCAAGTGATGCGATGAACTCCCGATCTTTCGCAAGCCGGAGAAACTCCCCGGGATCCGTAAGGCCCTGTTGCGAAGCGGCGTCGGCAATTTGGATGATGGTAAGCCCTTCTGGAATCATCAACGAATGGAGCATGACTTGGCCGTTGGTCAGCTTCGAAAGAATCTCCGTCGGAGTCATGCTGGGATTCAGCTCATATTCACCCGCATGGACTTTTCGGTCTGCAGATTGGAATTTTGCAAACAAGACAAAGGCAACGCTGCTCCTGATCAATTGTTCGCGTTCAAGCAGCGTCGCGACATATTGGAATGGCGAGCCGTCTGGAATGATGACGACTTTTGAGGGAGGGTGTGCTTCCGCGGGAATGACTGGGCCTTCAGCCCAGCGAATCGCCAGATATGCGGCGCCGGCGAGTGCGACGGCCACGACCAGCAGACATCCGAGAATGATCCGTAGTTTCATGAGGTGGCTCTACCATCTCCCTGTCCGCATACACATCCGCCCATGATTCCGGTTCCTTCTTCAACACCGGTTCAAGACTCGCCAGATAACTTTGAAGCAGAATCGAAGCGGCGATGCGATCGACCACACCCTTCCGCTTTTTCCGGCTGACATCGGCCGCGATCAATAGGTCTTCCGCCGCCTTCGTCGTCAGCCGTTCGTCCCACAGAATAATGGGGACGGTCACCCCCTCTTCCAACCGAGCGCGGAATTCGCGCATAGCCTGGATCGCAGGACCCTCGCGGCCATCCAATTGAAGAGGGAAGCCCAACAGAACTTGCCCAACCTCATGCGTTGCGACGAGAGATGCAATATGGGTGATGTCTCGCTCTAACGTACGCCGATTGAGCGTTTCAAGCGGTTGGGCCGTCCACCCCAGTTCATCGCTCAGGGCCACTCCGATTCGCTTGGTCCCGTAATCCAGCGCAAGAATTCGTTTACCCTCCATCAGTGTACCGCCCTAACATGCGTTCGACCAGTCCAAAGACCTTTTCCAACGCCACGTCCAGCTTGGCTGGATCTTTGCCGCCTGCCTGTGCCATCTCAGGTCTCCCGCCTCCGGTACCATTGACCTCCAAGGCCATCTCCTTAATGAGGTCGCCCGCCTTCAGCCTGGCAATCAAATCCTTTGTGACGACAACCAATAGCGAGACCTTGCCATCGTTTGCGGCGCCGAGAGCCACGACACCGCTCTTTAACCTGTCCCTCAACTGATCGGCCAACGCTCGCATACCGTTCACATCCAGACCATCGGTTCGTTGCACATGCACCTGGATGCCGGCAATCGTTTTCGCCGTGGACTGGACCGCTGATCCACTAGCCATTTTCAATTTCAACTCTTCCAGCTCGCGTTCTTTGTCTTTGAGTTGCGTCATGACTTTGCGCGTTTTCGCGACCAATTCTGACTGGCCGACCTTGAGCAGATCGGAGAGCTCGCGAATATCCGTTTCCAGCTTCTTCATATGACCAAGCGCCCCGCTGCCGGTCTGGGCTTCGAGACGGCGCACACCGGCCGCAACGCCGGTCTCAGACACAATCCTGAACAGGCCGATGTCTCCTGTCCTTTGACAATGCGTTCCGCCACAGAGTTCTTTGCTGAAGGACTCGACAGTCACCACTCGCACCTGTTCACCATATTTATCGCCGAAGAAGGCCAACGCTCCCTTGGCCACCGCATCCTGAATGCTCATCACCTCGGTCGCGACTTGTTCGTTCTTTCGTACCTCGTCATTCACGACTGTTTCAATCTCATCGATATCTCGCGAGGACAGCGGTCTGAAATGGGCAAAGTCGAATCGCAAACGATTGGGCCCGACGAGCGACCCATACTGTTTGACGTGAGGGCCCAACAAATCGCGCAATGCGGCATGGACCAAATGGGTGGCCGTATGGTTTCGCTGAGCGTCCCGCCGCGTTGTGGCATTAACGGTCATACGCAGCGACTCGCCCTCCCGAATACGGCCTTTCGTGACGGTCCCCCTATGCAGAATCAAGGTCGGCACCGGCCTCGTGGTGTCCTTAATCTCGACCCGTCCATCATGGCCCATCAGCACACCTTGGTCACCGACCTGCCCCCCGCCTTCCGCATAGAACGGTGTGACATCCAGGACGACTTCAACCTCATCGCCTTCCGTTGCTTCTTTGACTAACCGGTCGCCTTTCAAAATCGCCTGCACGAGACTCTCATGCTCCAGGCGATCGTAACCGATAAACTTCGTGGCCCCGAAACGTCCCGTGAGTTCCGCAACCGCAGGCCGAGCCGTTTCCTGTTCGAACCCGCCGGTTTTGCGTGCGCGATTTCTCTGTTCTTCAATGGCCTGGTTGAAGCCCACCTCATCGAGCGTCAGCCCCTGCTCGCGACAGGCCTCACCGATCAGATCCATTGGAAACCCATACGTATCATACAGCTTGAATACATCCGCGCCCATCAAGACCTTCTGCCCGGCAGCGCGCGCTTTTGCAATCATCTCGTTGAGAATCGGCAAACCTTGATCGAGCGTGGCGATAAACCGTTCCTCTTCGCCCCTCGTCGCCTCGGCAATCGTCGCGGCAGCGGCTCGAACTTCCGAATAGGCCTCGCCCATTTGGATCACGACCGCCGACGTCAATTCATAGAGAAAAGGCTCGATGATGCCCAACAACCTTCCATGGCGTGCGGCCCGGCGCAGAATTCGGCGCAACACATAGCCGCGCCCCTCGTTCGACGGCAATACTCCATCCGCCATCAAGAACGTAATCGCGCGAAGATGGTCCGCCACCACGCGCATTGACCGATCGATCGTCTCTTGCTCTCCGTATCGCGCCCCGGCCCTGGAGGCTACGGCACTGAGCAACGGCGTGAACACGTCACTGTCGTAATTGCTGTAGACGCCTTGTGCCACGGCCGCCAGGCGTTCCAAACCCATGCCCGTGTCAATACTGGGTTTGGGTAAGGGATGCAGCGTTCCCGCAGCATCCCGATTATATTGCATGAAAACGAGATTCCAGATCTCGATGACGCGATCGCCCTCCCCGTTCGGTCGATCGTCGCCCGGCACCGACGGCCCCTGATCGAAATGGAGTTCCGAGCAGGGCCCACAGGGGCCTGTATCCCCCATCTGCCAGAAGTTGTCATGCTCGTCGCATCGCACGATCCGCGAGGCCGGGACGCCGACTTTCTTCCATAGTTGGTCCGCTTCGTCATCGTCACGGAAAATCGTCACCCACATCCGATCTTTCGCCAAGCCGACCGTCTGAGTCAGAAATTCCCAACCAAACCGGATGGCATCTTCTTTAAAGTAGTCGCCGAAGGAGAAGTTTCCCAACATCTCAAAGAATGTGTGGTGGCGTCTGGTATAGCCGACATTTTCCAGATCGTTGTGTTTGCCCCCGGCACGGAGACACTTCTGCACCGTGACCGCTCGTTTGTATACGCGCGTTTCCTCGCCGAGAAACACCCGCTTGAACTGGTTCATCCCGGCATTGGTGAAGAGCAGTGTGGGATCCGCCTGTGGAATCAAGGCAGAACTCGGCACAGCCTGATGGCCATGCTGCTCAAAATATCGAATGAAGGCTTGTCGCAACTCTTGAGTGCTGTTCTTCATACCGTCCTAATAGACTAGGGAAAAAACTCTTCGGGCACGCCTTTCTGAAGAAGGCTGAGGTTGAGGCCTTCCTCTCAATCTTCCAAGACGCTGGTGGACTTTTTCATCATCCCGCTAACTTCCCTCTCGCATCAATGGTCCGATCACGGTCTCAATGGTGTCTTCGTCAAACCCACGTTGGCTCAAGAGCCGTGCGACTCGGTCACGACTTTGCGCCGAACTGATCTTCCCAGCCATCGCGACCACTTGCATGGCCAGATCCCGTTCACTTACCTTGCGGTAGGTGGCTCGCAGAGTCGCTTGCACGATAGGTTCAGGGCAACCAGTGGCGAGCAGCTCTTCCTGCAGACGCGCACGCGCCATCGGCATGCGTACGAGCCGCCGGTCTGCCCACCGCGCGGCGAAGGCAACATCATCGATGTATTTCAACGAAGTCAACCGTCGAACTACCGCGCGAATCTGCAAGGGAGAGGCCCCCTTTGCCGCAAGCAATCTTTCGATCTGAACCTGCGTGCGATCACTACGGGCCAAAGCACGCACTGCGAGCTGCAGCCACTGATCGGAAGACAATGCCGCCTTGCCTGTCACTCGCCAGCTCTCATGGAAGGTTGAGGCTTAGGTTAAGGTCGACGCCAAGAGGGCTGATAATGATCCTCGCTCAACCGTAACCCTGACCTCAGGCTTCCTCAAACACCGACCTTGTGCGGTCGCCGCTCTTCGCGTTTCTCCTCGGTCTTTTTTTCGTCTTTCACATGAACCGCAACAGGCTTTTCATGCGTGCGCCCCGGCAGACCGGCCAGATCTCTCAGCTTCCCTTCAATCTCACGCGCCAATGGCTGATTGGTCAACAAGAAGTCTCGCACGGCGTCGCGGCCTTGTCCAAGCCGGTCACCCTGATAGGAGTACCAGGCCCCGGACTTCTCCACGACCTTCTTCTCGACCCCGAGATCGACCAACTCACCGGATTTCGAAATGCCCTGCGCAAACATGATGTCAAACTCCGCCTGCTTGAACGGAGGCGCCATCTTGTTCTTCACCACTTTGACGCGCACGCGGCTGCCGGTCACTTCCTGCCCTTCCTTGATCGATTCAATGCGCCGGATATCCAGCCGCACGGACGAATAGAACTTGAGCGCGTTGCCGCCGGTAGTCGTCTCCGGATTACCGAACATCACACCGATCTTCATCCTGATCTGATTGATGAAAATCAAGGTCGTCTGCGACTTCGAAATGGCCGCCGTCAATTTGCGAAGGGCCTGCGACATAAGCCTCGCTTGCAACCCCATGTGCGCATCGCCCATTTCTCCTTCGATTTCGGCTCTCGGCACAAGTGCTGCGACAGAGTCAACCACAATGATGTCGATTGCCCCGCTCCGGACAAGCGTCTCGGCGATTTCCAAGGCCTGTTCGCCTGTATCGGGCTGCGACACCAACAGATCATCCACCTGGACACCCAGCTTCTTGGCATACGTCAAATCCAGCGCATGCTCCGCATCGATAAAAGCCGCAGTACCACCGGCCTTCTGTGCTTCAGCAATTGCATGAAGCGTCAATGTCGTCTTCCCTGAGGACTCAGGACCGAAGATCTCGATCACCCGACCGCGAGGAAGCCCACCGACGCCCAGAGCAATATCGAGTCCGAGGGAGCCGGTCGAAATCGCCGGGATATCCACCGCGGCATCGGCCCCTCCCAGCTTCATAATCGCCCCTTTCCCATACTGTTTCTCAATTTGAGACAGGGCAAGATCCAGCGCGCGCTTCTTCTCGTCTTTTTCAGCCATGGTTGCTCCTCTTGTGGTAGAGAGATCGGGGGGCGATTATACCCAAGTTGTGAGAAAGAAACCTAGCCCGCAGTTCAAGGCTGAAGGCCGAAGGTTGAAGATCGAGATTTGAGCTCCGAACACTTCAGACCTTCAGCCTTCAGTCTAATCATCTGTCTATTCAATAGATTTCATTGACCAAGAGCAGGCATGACGATACAAGTAACACTATGTCATCGACTCTCGCCTCCGACACAGCCCAATCTAAACCGACTGTACTGATCATCGACGATGAGGCAGCGCCCCGCGCGGCCCTTACACAGATTCTCAAGCAGGACTTTCACATACTCACTGCTGAGAATGCACACGTCGCCCTGGCCGTTCTCGACGACCATGGCGTCGATCTCGTCACACTGGATTTGAAACTAGCCGACTGCTCGGGATCGGATCTCTTGCATGATATCAAGCGCGCGCATGCCGAAATCGAAGTCATTATGGTCACGGCCTACGGCAGTCTTCAATCAGCGATGGACTGCATTCGCCAGGGCGCGGCCGGCTTCCTCTTGAAACCGTTCAATGCTTCAGAGATGTTGACCATTTCTTTGCAGACCGCTCAGAAGAAACTACGGCTCGATCAACTCCGCCCACTCCTCACTAACTCGACGACACTCTGGGGCCCGGAGCCTGCCTGTACACAGGCATGGGAAACTCTCGTCGTCGACTATACCACCATGAACCGCAAGCGTTTGCTTTCCGGGCCGCAGAGCGAGGAGACATCAACCCTGATTCCCCTGGTCTCCGACCTCTTAGAAGCTAAGGATCGCCACTTGCTCAATCATGGAAGCCGAGTCAGTTTTTATTCGACGCTTGTCGCCAATCGACTCAGCCTTCCCATTGCCGAACAGCAATCGCTTGCACTCGGCGCACTCGTGCATGATCTCGACTTAATCAGCATTCCGGACGCTCACGTGCTCAACATGGAATCCCTTCCACACCTCCATCGTCCCGACCTCGGTGCAAAAATGGGCCGAGCGATGGGACTATCAGCCGACGCCGTGCAGATTATCGCCCTCCATCACGAGCGATGGGACGGAACGGGATACCCCTTTGGTTTACGAGAAGAACTCACACCCTTGCTCGCTCGCATTGTCGGCATCGCTCAAGCCTTTGATGAACTGACTGCCGAAAGACCTGAACGAACAATCCTCCCCATCAACGAAGCTCTGGAACAGATCGAGCAGCAGGCCGGTACCGCCTTCGACCCCATGTTGGCCGAACTCTTCTGCAAAACGATGCGCCAGCAGCATGCGCAGCACTGAATGAGATCCCGCTCACTGTAGTGTCCACAAACCCTTCATAAAATCCCTGCCCTCAAGTCTTCGAAGTTTCGCACCTTGAGAAACCAGCCTCTACTGTCCATGAATCGGATGATTGAGGGACTGTGATTAGTGAATCCATGCTTGCCGATGTTACTGAGACGGGGAGAGCAGATAAGAGAGAGTGACATCAGAAAAAGCCAACGTCTAACGCCAAAATATTCGCACTGTAATCTCCGTTGAACGCGTCTGTTGCCTGAGTTGGGCTGGACGCATCAAAGTTGAAGTGCGCGCGGTTATATTTCCATTCGAACACCGCAATTTTCTTGCTCACTAAGTAGCACAAACCGAACTAGGTGTTTAGGTCCACAATAGTGTCTGACAGGATCAAGTCAGGCTGCCCTTACCCCCCACGCGCACGAGTACTTTTCCCATGGGACCCTGCGCGAATCGCGCGAACCCCCTCTTTACCTCTTCAAACGGAACAATGCTGTCCACGATCGGCCGTCTCCCTATGGCATTCAGACGGCTGACAATCTCTTTCCACGCAGTCTGTGCTTGCTGGGCCGTGTAATCTCCCACCGATACCCCGGCTATCCTGTTCCGTCGAAACAACAGGCTCGCCGTGTTGA
>DATDFW010000400.1:0-2523 GCA_036522375.1 Nitrospiraceae bacterium | reverse complement strand
CCCTAACACCATGCCGACCACCGAGTCCAGCCGCAAGACGCTCTATCTGATCGATGGGAGCGCCTATATCTATCGTGCATTTTTTGCCCTGCCGGCCCTGAATAATTCCAAAGGTCTCCAGACCAATGCTGTCCTTGGTTTCACCACGATGCTGCTGAAGATTCTTCGTGAGCGGAAACCGGATGGCCTCGTCGTGGCATTTGACGAAAAGGGTCCGACATCGCGCCACGCCGAGTTCAAGGCCTACAAGGCGCAGCGGCCGCCGATGCTGGAAGGCATGAGTGTCCAGATTCCCTACATCCACCGTGTCGTGGATGCCCTCAACATTCCCGCAGTCCGGCAAGTCGGATACGAAGCAGACGATTTGATCGGTACGCTCGCGCACCAGGCTGAACAGGCCGGGTTCGACATCGCCATCGTCACAGGCGATAAAGACATGTTCCAGCTTCTGACGCCTCATGTGCGCATCTATGATCCCGTGAAAGACAAGTGGTTTGGTGAAGCGGAATGCCGTGAACGTTTCGGTGTGGAACCGGCGCGCGTCGTGGAGATCATGGGGCTTATGGGCGATGCGACGGACAATATTCCCGGCGTGAAGGGCATCGGTGAGAAAACAGCAATGAAGCTGATCGCCCAATTCGGCACGATAGAAGAACTTTTACGTCGGGTAGAGGAGGTCACGCCGCCTCGGGTGAAAACTCTGTTGCTCGAACAGGCCGAAAATGCCCGTCTCAGCCGGCGGTTGGCGACCATCCAGATAGATAGCCCCGTGGCATTCGAACCCGACACCTATCATATGAAGCCTCCCCATCAGGACCAGCTCATCGATTTATTGAGAGAACTTGAATTCACCACACTTCTTAAATCATTTCAGCCGGCGTCCAGACCAGTGGAGACGAATGCGGTGAAGACCGAAATCGTTCAGGATGAACCCTCCGCACAGCGGTTTGTGGAGGGATTGCCGAAAGGCAGCGCCCTTGGCCTGCAATGTCTGCTCTCCATCAGGTCAGGTTTGCAGGCGGATGTTCAGGGGATGGCATTATCTACGGGAGACAAGACCGCATTCATTCCGTTAGACGTCCGAGCCTTCATGCGGCCCATCACGACGTTGCTGAATGATTCCACGAGAATCAAGGTTGTCCACGATCTGAAATCGACTCTGTTGATTTTTCACCGCATCGGACTGAGCCTCGCTGGTCCCTACCTCGATACCATGGTGGCGGATTATCTGCTCAATCCCAACCGCCGCGATCACCAGCTTGAGACCATCGCACTGGAAGTGTTGGGCCAACGGCTTGGGACTGGGCATACAGAGGGCGCCGTACCGCAATCCCTCTTCGACGAGGATACTGGATCGCGTGAGGAGGCGACAGCGGCATCATCGGTGCTGGCCAAGCTTGCTCCGGTCCTGACGGAACGATTGTCGGAACAGGGAAGCCTCACACTCTTCACCGATGTTGAAATGCCGCTGGTATCGGTGTTGGCCGAGATCGAGCGGAATGGGTTCTTACTGGACGTCGAGGGCTTGCACCGACTCAGCACAGAATTAGAGCGTGATCTCGATAAGATGATCAAGACGATCGGAGGATTGGCAGGCGGCGAATTCAATATCAACTCGCCGAAGCAGCTCGCCACAGTGCTCTTCGAGAAGTTGGGACTCAAACCGATCAGAAAAACCAAGACAGGGTATTCGACAGATGAAGACACGCTGACACAGCTTGCCGCGCAACATGAATTGCCCGCGCAAATTGTGAACTACCGGAGCCTCAGCAAACTCAAGTCCACCTATGTGGACGCCCTGCCAGAATTGGTGAATCCGGACAGCAAGCGGCTCCATACGTCGCTCAATCAGACCGTCGCGGCGACCGGACGGCTCTCCTCTACCGAGCCGAATCTGCAAAATATTCCAGTGAAGGGCGAGTACGGATTGCGCATCAGAGAAGCGTTTATCGCACCTGTGGGCCATACCCTGCTCTGCGCAGACTACAGCCAGATCGAGCCGCGTATTCTCGCGCATCTGTCACAAGATCCGCGCTTGCTCGCCGTGTTTGCGAAGGGGGAGGACATCCACATGGCGACGGCCATGGAGATTTTCAACCTGCCCTCCAGTCAGATCACGAGAGACATGAGGCGCGTGGCGAAGACCGTTGTCTTTGGGATTGTGTATGGGATCAGCCCGTTCGGTCTGGCCTCGAACATCGGCGTGTCGCAAGCGGACGCGAAGAAATACATCGAGACGTTCTTTGAAAAGTTTTCGGCGGTGCGCGCGCTCATGGACCGGAATATCGAAGAGGGGAAAACCAAAGGCTATACGACCACGATTCTCGGCCGGCGACGTCCGATTCCCGAGTTGCAGAGCGGCGATCCTGTGCAGCGTGGATTCGGCGAACGCATCGCCGTGAACAGCCCGATTCAAGGCTCAGCTGCGGATCTCATCAAAGTGGCGATGATCGATGTGAACCAGCGGCTGCACCATGAGCTGCCGCATACCAAGATGATTCTCCAAGTTCACGACGAGTTGAT
>DATDFW010000399.1:0-2267 GCA_036522375.1 Nitrospiraceae bacterium | reverse complement strand
CGGGAGGAAGTGGAGCTTAGACCGATGCCGTTACGTCGCCGCTCGGCGGGCGATAGAAGCATCCGTTATGTCGAAGGAGTTGGATTGTTGAGAAGGCGCTTGAGAGAGTCCCCCAGGAGATGCAGCGAAAATTCTTTTTCGACGTACTCGGTTACCCCAAGTGCTCGAACCTTCTGCTCCGTCTCTGCGGTTCCAGCCCCAGTCAAAACGATGACAGGTTTTTTAGAATCGAGACTGCGCACCTGTTGCAAGACCGAGAGGCCATCCATCCCGGGCATTTTCAGGTCAAGCACAATGACATCTGGCCGTTCTCGTCGAAAAAGATCCAGACCCTTCTGACCGCTCTCGGCAAGTACCACGTCATATCCCTTCCGACGAAGTAGTGTGTCGAGGAGATTACGGATACCCGGCTCATCATCAATCACAAGAATCTTGGCCATAGTGCCACCTCCCAGGGTAAGAACAAGATGGTAACTGTAAGGATATCATAGGCCGCTCTGGAAGGACCTGCTAGAATAGCCACCTCAGAACTACGTAGGAGTCTTCGGCTTGAATAGAGCCGGGTGGATCTGCCAGGCCTATTTCTGGTAGGCGGCTGGGAGCGTAAATCAGATAGGGCCAATCTCTTCTGGTAATGGGTGGAGCCCAAACAAAGACTTCGGAGGTTTTCGTTTTACGACTGGGCGGACACTGTATGTCTCCCTTGGCATCTAATGGGCTTCAGATACCTGGGCAGGTGTTGGACGACTTGCTGTCACATAGGTGAACGATCGTCGTTTCGCGCGACAATGTAAATTTCTTGCAGTCAGCTAGTCCTCCAGTGCAAAGAGGATTTGATCACCAAAGAGCTACAGATAGGACTCGTTCTCCGATCCTCAGGGTCGATCGTAAGCCAGAGATACTACCCACGCATGAAACATTTTTAGGCGCAGTCTACATCCACGAGGAGACAGGTCAAGGATTTGGCCCTTCGCCAGTCCCGATTTGTCTGCTGCCACGACGCGAAGACCCACAGGTGTTCGATCATGCCCGCGTACGTCTTTCTGCGGAGCGGAACTGCCGGAGTGAGACTCAGCGGGAAGCGCGTTCTCCATCAACATTCCCCCATCATTCGATCAAACGTTTGAACGGCAGGCAACCAGCAACCCTCACGCCTGGGAAATCTCGTATATCGAAATATGGATAATTTAAGCGTTTAGAATGAGCCGAGCTTTTCGATGCTATGAGGCGTATCAGCTCAGATACGAAAAGAATGAAGAGATACCAGTTTATCTACCTGCGTATAAGCGCTGTCGGTTCACCGGAAATTCTCTAGTCGGCCGGTCTGGGAGAACGCGCAGAATAGCGGAACGAGATAGGCGAGAATGTCTGCTTCTCTCGCCCTTCTCACATCACGGCCTGGAGCTGAATTGTGCAGCTGGGCCTGCGTTCAATGAACATCCATCCTTCACACATAGGGGTTTCGGATCGAGGGGACGTGGTTCCCGTTCGACAACAGCAACGCCCGTTATCCGGGTGTCACGGTACGCAATGTCCCTCTCATTGCATATTCGCTGGCGATTGGTTGACAGCCTTATTGGTAAGACAGTAATTTGGCAAGGCGTCCCATGTCCTATTCACCTCATTGAGTCACGTATGACCGAGCCTGAGATCACCAAGCCGGATACCGGCGACTTGATGCGGAAGATTCACGAGCGGCCACAGATGCCTTTGGCAGAGTGGTTGCGCGCTCCTTCGCACGTGCACTATAAGGCGTTTCGAATGAGCGACCCGCCGGTGCAGCGCCCGGCGAGTCGTGAAGAGTTCAGATCTCTCCTGGAGGCCTTCAAGGTTCCCTCGGAAGCGATGGCCATTCGTGACGATTTTGGGTATGGCGTGAAAGTGGACCCGACCGGTGATCGGATGATTATGATCTGGGAAGCTCACACGGAGTACTACAGCCATCAAACCTGGCATATTCCATCGGGCCACCCTGAGAAGATGACCTTTGGCCAGCTGACTTTCCCGCAGTCTCGGCCTCAGATCAGGCTGCTCGATGTGGAAGTGTGCCGACTGGACATCCTGCTCATGACCGAGCCGTTGCCGGCGAGTGATGTGATACGGCTGCAGCTTCCTGGCCCCGTGATGTATGGCAGTCGAATTCTCGATGAAGAGACGGCGCTGGTCACCAGTTTTACACCTGATGAACATGGGCGCGAGCGCTACTGGGTCAGTGTCGGGTCCGGCAGATCCAGCAGGTCGCACCTGAAAGACATCGTCGATGCGGT
>DATDFW010000398.1:0-15642 GCA_036522375.1 Nitrospiraceae bacterium | reverse complement strand
ACTCGTGGATATTCCGTCCGGATGCCACGACTCAATAAGAGATATTCCAGGAATCCTATTGATCGACAAGCGCTCCGGACCAGCACTTGTTGCACCTGTGGCATTCAGGTCCAGGCACCGTCGCCGTACTCGTAGCACATAACTGTCAATTCATCTTGCACCTCTTCATGATCACCCGTGTTCGTCACAAATTCTTCCGCAATCGTACAACCCGGCCCAAGATTCGCTGTTGTTTCGTCATGGGGAGGTCTGTATACCGCCGGTTAAGCGGATGAAGAATCGTTTGCCCACCGATGTCTTTGAGTTGACGCAAAAGTGCTCCCCCTGGGCGGCCGTTCTCACTCTCGACCACCACATACTGATCGGGCTCACTGGGATGATCGGGGTCGACGAAAATGATCTCGTCTTCGCTAAAGAGGGGCTGCATGGAATTGTCTTTTACTTGTAGCGCGAAGGTCCGTTTCCCTGGAACGTCTGTTTCGAGCAGTGCGTCAGCGTGGATGAGACGAGGCGGTTCCCCGCGCGAGACCATTTGATCAATCTGATGCCATTTCAGGAGCGGCACCTTCCTCCTCCCACCGGAAGTGGAGGTATAGGTGTGCGCTGGGAGTTCAAATAGTCCCGCTGTGTATGGCGGGCCACCAGATCGCAGGAAATCCGCATGAATGCGAAAATACCGCGCAAATTGTTCCCAGATTGCCGGATCCTGCGGGAGCTCGTCGACCAGAATGTCGGCAATCATCCGCGAGGAAACCCCAACTGCAGAGGCCAGCTCCACCTCCGTCAATCCTTCACCGAGTTCTCGATGAACAAGCCCTTTCAAATTCACAGCGGACCTCCTGCTCTAGCTGTCGCGGCTTCTTGAGGTGAGCATTTCAAGCCGCCGACGATGAGAGAGCACTTCGATTCATCCTTCTTTTGTAACTGGAGGACCGATCATGCATCACACCGCATACAGGCGAAATGGCTCTTCCACCATCGCCGGTCGTTTCCAGGTCCTCTCGATACCTGATTCGATACGGTCCGGGCTCCCCCAGTCACTCCAGAGCACATCCTTCATTTCCATGACCGCGAGTCGGTCCGGTTCGCCCTGGAGCATCTGTGACGAGAAGTTTCGCCGAGGCATGGCTTCGTAGATCGCATCGAGGACCCTCGGTTCCTCATTGGTATCGACGGTTTCTTTGAGCCATTCGAAGCGTGGCATGATTTCGGGAACGCAGGTCCATCCCAAACTCCACAGTTCTTTTCCTTTGGCGACAAGGACCATCGTATTCCACAGGCTCCCGGTGGCCCTGGCTTCAAGCGCCGTGGCCTCGTCCGGTTTTTCAATGAACGTCTCCACCGCTTGGACGGCAGCCTTTCCTGTCCAGGCCAGACGTCGTCCGGGTCTGATCCATCCGTATTCCAGCTCCAGACCGTCTGGTCTCGCTGCAAGTAAGACCGGCCGACCTCCCAATTCCTTGCTTCCCCGCACCGCATGATCCACGGCCGACAGAAATGAACTTTCCGGTGAGATGAAATGATCCGATGGATAGATCACTACGGTCGCCCGTGGATCATGCGCCAGAATATACGTGAGAGGCAGAAACACGCCGGCCGCCGTGTCCGCGTTCATCGGCTGCAACAGTACTCTGCCTACGGGCCTTCCATCGAGTTGGGACCACACGTCATCGTGATGGTGCCGGGCTGCCACGACAACCACACGCTCCCAAGGCGTCAATCTGACGGCGCGGTCGAGCGTGTGCTGGAACATGGTGCGAGAGCCGACGAAGGCGCAGTATTGTTTCGGTTTCTCATAGCCAAGCCGCTGCCGGATGAATGCCTTGGTCCGAACTCCATCACCGCCCGATAGGACAATCGACCACAAGTTCCCTTGTTCATGCCCGTCTTTCATGTCATCCTCCTCTCACGACGTCTCGTACCATGTTTGTTTGTTCTTGTGAATCAAGCGCCGTTTCCCACCAAGTCGACGGGACACTTATGTGCACTCGCTGGAGGCGCGTACTTCCGCCCGGCGATGGATTTGGTTCTGTAGAATGACTGCATCAATCCGGTGCCCGCATTGCACACAGCGCAGAGCTCTTGACATGGAGTCGCCGGTATTCCTCAAGTCGTAACACCATTCGTTCACGAGGAGGCCGGCACAGCGGGCGCAGGATCTCGTAGAGAATTGCTCGCTCGCCGCCAGGAACTGAATCGCCTGTCCATTCCCGTTATGGTCTATCATTCCGAATCGTGCCGGTTCTTTCGGCTCCATTTTCGGTCCCATGTTCAACCTCCCACTTGTTGGCTCGACGTGATGCTCGTGGCTTCAGAACAATAAAATGTCCCCAGCCGTTGTGGCCACTCTAGCCTCGTCACATGATCAATCCATGAAGCGATCATGAAGATTTCTTAATCAATGAAGCTGAACCGACTCACGCGGTTGAGCCTCAGTCTGCATGCCGGCTGAGCCGATCTACCGTGAATGCAAGTGTTCGAAGCCATTGACTCCGTCATTTGACGCGAAGTGGCCAGAGTCGTGTCCTGCGTCTTCGATGAGCTGGCGCAATGGTTCGCCCAGCTCTCGTCTCATCAAATATCGACACCCTGGTCAAACTTCGCCTGGATGATATCGCTCGTTTTGCCCTAACTGCATTCAGCACGACGTAACCCCGCGACCTCATGTCCCACATGGTCACCATCACCATACCCATATCCTGAACCGTCTGGAGAGGCACAGGCGGGTTCAGATTATATGTAGCAATCTGAATCGGCACTCTGAGAAACAATAAAAAGATGGAAGAGAAGTTGGGAGTTTGGAGTCCGGCGGGCTAAGCAGGAACCGTCTGATGAGTTGTGGCCGGCAGACGCAGGGTAAAGATCGAACCCTTGTCGACTTGGCTTGTAACAGATATCGCTCCGCCGTGAGCTTCCACGATTTCCTTTACGATGGGGAGCCCAAGTCCGGTACCACCAGAATCCTTCGCCCTGGCCCAATCGGTCCGATAAAACCGCTCGAAGAGATGAGGAAGATGTTCCGACTCGATTCCATGGCCAGTGTCTTCGACAGTCAGAGCGATCTCTTCCCCAACCGTCTGCAGGCGGACGGTCACGGCTCCACCAGACGGCGTATAGCGAAGGGCATTGTCGAGTAGATTAATCAACGCTTGTTTGAGCCACTGTGCGTCACCGAGAACTGGTGGAACCGATTGGCATTCAGTCGACAATGTGATCCGGCGCTCATCGAACAGAATGGTCAAATCACCCACGACATCGTGAATCAATGGTTCCAGGGCGAGGGGCACGAGGTGAACGGGAGGCTTGTCGCCAGAGAATTTTGCGAGTGTCAATAGGGAACGTGTCAGGGCAATGAGTCGTCCCACTTGCTCAAGATTATTAATGATCGCTTCGCGATATTCCTCAGAGGTCCTGGATTTGAGGAGCGCGACCTCCAAATTCCCCTGCAATACGGTCAAAGGCGTTCGCAACTCGTGAGCGGCATGATCGACGAATCGCCGTTGGCTTTCAACGTTCCGTTGGAACCGGTCCATCACGGAGTTAAACGCCTGGGCTAGCTGAAGCAACTCCTGATAAGGGGATTTTAGAGTCAATCGTTTCCCTAGTTCAGCTTCGGAGATCGTTTCGGCGTCCGCACTCAACACCGCGATTGGCGTCAATACTTTCTTGGTCAGCCACCCACTGCCTACCCAGGCGACGAGAAGCATGATTCCGGATCCCATGGTCAGCAGAATCACAAGACCCTTGAGCGTCTCTCGATAACGGAGCAGGGAGGTTTCGGCCTGCAGAATATACCGCGCCACACCCTGACGGGGAATGGAGATGAATACATATCGGACAGGCGTGCCATCGGCCGACTGCATGGATTCAAACACGGTGTTCCCGAGACGGACATGTTCAAACACGCTACGGGTGACTGGCTGCTGTGCTACCGTGTCGGGGCTTTGCCAGACGAGCCGGCCATCAGGCGAGAAGATCCGAATGGAATGGGTGACATCCAATTGTGTATGCTCCTCATTTTTGCTTCGAACCATCTCGGCAGCACGCGTACGCTCTTCACTGGAATCCTCGATGATGTTGGGGTATTGCTCAACGATCTTGCCCACCGTCTCTGCCAACGCTAAGAGCCGGCCATCCACAAAACTGCGCAACAAAATGTCGCCTCCGACATAGATCAAGGCAGAAAAAACGAGAAAGAGTCCTGCCATCAACATGACCGCAGACTTACTGATCACACCACGCAGGGACTTCATCTGACCTGTTCCGATTCCTCAAGCATATACCCAGCGCCGCGCACCGTCGTGATCAGCATGGGCGAAAAATCTCGATCGATCTTTGCGCGGAGGGCTCTGATATGCGCATCCACGATGTTCGTCATGGGATCATAACTGATATCCCACACGTGTTCGATGATCGCCGTTCGCGTTAACACACGATTCTTGTTTCGCAAGAGGAACTCAAGCAGGGCATACTCTTTATTGGTCAGCGAAATTTCTTGCCCAGCCCGCCAAACACGGCGGGAAGCCTGATCCAACTTTAGATCAGCTGCTTTCAGATGGACTAATGGTTGTGGACCTCCTCGACGCAGCAAGGCCCGGATTCGAGCCAGCAATTCTGCAAAGGCGAACGGTTTCGGCAGAAATTGGTCCGCGCCTGTATCAAAGCCGGATATCTTGGCCTCCACGGTGTTCTGTGCTGTCAACAGCAACACCGGTGTCACGTTCCCCTTGGCTCGAACGCGGCGGCAGAGTGTGAGGCCATCGAGCTTCGGTAACATGATGTCGAGGATCAAAAGATCGTACGGATTCGTCAAGGCCAACTGCAGCCCCTCGTCGCCATCGGCTGCGAAGTCCACCGCATACCGTTCTTCCTTCAACCCTTTGCGGATAAATTGCGCAAGATCCAGATCGTCTTCGACCAACAATATTCGCATGGCCTCCCTTGCTCCCAAGTCCTAATCGACCCGCAAGAACGACGATCCATCTTCGACTGAAAGGATACTTTCGTCGACGCTATTATTTATGACACCTCTCGACTGGCCGGTCATTTCGGCGCGAATCGATCGGATTACCGTCGGATCCCCGTGAACAGTTTCGTTCGGTAGCGATTCGTCTTCTAATCTATCCATCTTAGCTCATTTAAAACAACTGCTGACGTTCGCTCTCTGCAGAGAATTCATCTCATCAAGCCTTCTCCATACACAGTCCAAAGATCCCAACCAGAACATCAAGACTCCCCCAAAATATAGGTTGTTGTCTCTTCCGACCTTTTGTCGTCAGCAATTTAGTCTGGGCGCATTAACGGATGATGAAGTGACCATGAAGAAACTCTAATCATTGGGGCAGGCTTCTGTATCACACCACTTAATTTCTGGACAGCATGTTTTTCCTTATTGGTTATGCATTTTGCTAAGAATTCAGGCTATTGAGGCTTTAGACGATCGATTCACCCTATTGCAGCATGAGACTCGCATAGGTGTGGCAAAAAGAATTATGAATGTGGAAAGACTATGTAATACGCATGCAGGGTGGAAGATGCGATTAGGCGGTGTTCTGCGAAGCTCGGTGTCGCACAGCAGTGCTCCATCGTCTGACGTCGGTGCGCTGGGCTTAGAAGTTTCCCTCAGCGGCCTCTCTCAGTCTTTATCAAGCGTGAGGTCAGCAATGGCCTGCTCTAGGCGGGTGTTTCTCATGTACTACTCGTGGCGCCAACGATTCGTTCATTCCTTGTTTCCCTAAACGAAATGACTTATGCGGTGATGAGTCGTCGTGTCTCTTATGGCGTTTCTTGAAGGGCCGATGATTGAAGAGGGTGATGCTTCATCAGAAATGCATGCTTGAGCTCGCGCCCTACCAGCTGTGCCGCATATTTTGCATCCTCTACAACCGCACCAGTCCCGAAAAACTCGTGTGTGACATCATAGAATTGTTGATATATCACAGGGACACCGGCCTCGCGCAGCCGCGCCGCATAGTCCTTACCGTCCGATTCCAGCGGATCGATTCCAGCAGTGATAATCGTCGCAGGCGGCAGACCTCTGAGGTCCTGAGCCTTGATCAAGGCAACCACAGGATTGTTCGCGTCGGCAGGACTATAGAGATACTTTTCAAAAAACCAGGACATCATAGCTTTGTTCAGCGGTTGTGCCTGTTCGTGCTTGCGATAGGACGGCGTGTCCATGTCGGAACCCGTGACCGGATAGATAAGAATTTGATGGACCGGCAAGGCTTGATTGCGTTGACGAGCGATCATTGAAACAGCTCCAGCCAAATTTCCTCCCGTACTTTCTCCTGCCACTGCGACCATTGAGGGATCACCGTTGATGTCTTGACCATGTTTGCGCATCCAATCATAGGCCGCATAGGCATCCTCATGCGCGGCTGGAAATCGATGTTCGGGCGCCTTTCGATATTCCACCGACACGACGATCGCATTGGCGGCGTTACACAGTGCTCGGGCCGAGGCGTCGTATGTGTCGATAGTGGCAATCACCCATCCGCCGCCGTGGTAATAAACAACGATGGGAAATGGTCCGATGCCGTGGGGGGTGTATACCCTGATCGGAATGGGGCCGCCTGGGCCAGGAATTGACCTGTTCTGGATTTTTCCAACCGGCTGTGGCGCTGTACTCTGGCCTTGTCCATCCAATACGTCCAAGACGGCATCGGCGATCGTTGGCTGATTGCGCGCTTCCTCTGCCGACAACGACTGTATCGGTTTTGGCTTCAGCGAGTGCAACGCAGCCAGGACGGTTGCCATCTGCGGATCGACTTGAATGGGGGTATCCGCCATGAATTCCTTGACCTCTTGATTGGACGGAACCGCCGCCACACGTTCGCCCCTTCGATAGGGTTCCGTGGTGAATTGACAGGCATTCAACAACAATCCCGTGACTGCAATAGAGAACAATATGATTGTCGGTTGGTTCATAGCATCCATCCTTTCCTGGCCTTTTCTTTCGAATGGCTGAATGCTCGGGTCTATTTGGGGAGCCACGACGTGTGACGGTACTGCCCGCTTTTATATGGTGCGTATGACTTTAGATCTCCCATTAAAGGTCTGCGCGTGACGCGGAGAAGAAGAGGAAACAATCCGTCAGTGTCAGAATGAAATTAGAAAATCCACCAGCAGCAACCAGCCGCTTCGCCATGCCAAGCTGAGCCAGCGGGATGACATTGCCGGTGACGTTTGTCCTTGTGTGTCCATATTTATATATTGTTGGGACGTCATAGGGATTTCGTTGGTTGTTCCTTTGGTGGAATGGCTTCCAAAGCCTTTGTTTCTTCGTTGACGAGATCGTAGCCCGGAGCGGGTGTGACGACGCGCACCTTGTTTCCTTCCAGCAACGCGGCGCTGGGGTTATTCACAATACGGTCGCTCGCGGTAACCCCCGCTGCCACTTCGACGATGCTGTCCATGAGTCTGCTCACAGTGATCGGTTTGAGGTGTACGAGGTCGTCCTCCGTCAACACGGCCACTTGCGTGCTGTGTTCCTGGAACACCAGCGCGGTGGACGGAATGGTGAATACTTGCCTATCAACTGGCGCCGTGAGCTGGACCTGGGCATAGGAGCCGGGCCAGAGCGCTCGGTCCTCATTCTCGATCGTAAAGACAGTCACCGCGGTACGCGTGCTCACGTCGAATCCCTTGGCAACGGTTAGGAATTTGGCGGTCCAATGACGATTGGGCAGTTGCGGCACTGTCACGTCGGCCGTCAGGCCCGGTTGGAGGAAGGGTCCGAACGACTCCGGCACGCTGACGAACAGGCGCAACTTATCGACGACAGCCATCGTAAAGAGGTTGCTTTTCGCCTGGGGTGTGCTGATATTGCCTTCCTTGCTGACCAAATCGCCGACGTTGATGTTGCGCTGAATCACCACGCCGTCAAAGGGCGCAACGATCGTTTTGAATCGAATGAACGCCTCGATGTTCCTGACCTTTTGTTCCGCTGCCCTGACCATCGCTGCCTGAGCTTTCAGGTTTTGTTCCTGGATCGTGATCGACTGCTCCGAGACCGCGTGAGTTGGACGCAGCGCCACCCAGCGCTTTGCCGTCACTTCGGCGAGCTTATACTTGGCGAGCTCCGTGTCCAGGTCCGCCTTAGTCTGCGCATAATCGGCGTCGAGGTCCGGCGCGTTGATTTCAGCGAGGACGTCGCCTTTCATGACATGGTCTCCGTAGTCCTTGTGCCACATCTTCACATAACCAGTGACTCGTGCGTACATCGGCGCCTCGTACCAGCCCACAACATTGCCGGGAAGGGTGATAGTTTCGGTCGGCAGGCCCGGGCTTGGACTGACGACGGCCACGGTGGGGACGGCGTCCTCGATCGTCTTATGGAGCAACGCCGTGGCGTCGTCACCGCTCTCAAGGATTCGAAAGCCGAGATAGAGCCCGCACAGAAGGATCGCTGGAAGAGCAATGCGTTTTCCATTGAGTGTCTGCATCATGAGGCCTGTCCCTTTTGCCGAGCGGTTTGCCGGCTGTAGATCATCGCGTACACGCAGGGCACGAAAAGCAGGGTGAAGAGAGTGGCAACGAGCAAGCCGCCGATGACGGCACGGCCCAGCGGCGCATTCTGGGAATAGCCCGTCGCCATGGGCAACATTCCGATGATCATGGCCGAGGCCGTCATGAGTACCGGACGGAAGCGGGTCTTCCCGGCTTCGATCGCGGCCCGCAGCGCGTCGCGGTGCTCTTGGAACCGCTCGCGGGCATAGGACACAACGAGGATCGAGTTGGCGGTCCCGGCGCCCATGCACATGATGGCGCCCGTCAGCGCAGGTTCTGACAGACGCGTATGGGTCAGGAATAGCGCCCACGCGATGCCCGCCAGCGCGCCGGGCAAGGCCGTAATGATAATGAAGGGGTCGAGCCAGGACTGGAAATTAATGACGATCAGCAGATAGACCAGGACGATCGCGGCGAGCAGTCCGAAGATCAGCTCGAAGTAGGCGTCGTGCATCAGTGCGGCCTGGCCATGAATTTCGATCTTGGCGCTGCGAGGCAATTCGTCCTCCATGCTCTTGGCAACCTGTTCGACATCCGCCAGCACGCTACCGAGGTCGCGCCCTTCGGGGGAGACATAGATGTCGAACAGCGGCATGATGTTCCCGTGCGTAATCACGCCCGGCGTTCCCTCCTCCGACAGGCTGGCTAAATTGCCGAGCAGCTGCACATTCTCATCTGAGAAATTGTTCGAGGAATCGACCGGGACGGTCATGAGACTATTGATGCTGTTGATCTGTGCCTGCGGCGTATAGACATTGATCAGGTACGACATGCTGGTACTGGGATCGAGCCAATAAATCTGGTCGACCTGCTGGCTTCCTGCGGTCGTCATGAGCAGATTGTCGGCCATGTCCTTTAAGGTTCTGTTGACGCCGAGGCCAAACGTGCGGTTGCCTTCGACCATGAGGGTCGGCGTGCGCATGGTCTGTTGAATCACCACGTCCGTTGCGCCGGGAATATCGCGAAGCTTGCTCGCCAATTTGCGGGCGAACTCGTAGTTGGGGTACATCTCCGGGCCGTTGACCTGCACGTCGATCGGCGCAGGCGCGCCGAAGTTGAGAATTTTTGCAGTTAGATCGGACGGCTGGAATGTGAATTCGGTGCCCGGATAGCGCTCCTTCAAGCCCTTGCGGAGCAGCTGCCGATAGTCCCATACCGGCGACTTTTCATTCGTCAAGAGGATCGTCAGATCGCAATCTTGAGGGCCAATCGTCGGGGTCGGAATGAAGGCGAGGTTGTGTGGGCCGACCGGCAGTCCGCAATTACTGACGACGTTTTCGACCTGACCGGGCAGCAACTCCGCAATACTGTTGGAGACGAGCGTGGCAATGCGTCCTGATACCTCGATGCGCGTCCCGAGCGGCGCCCGCATATGCATCTGAATGACTCCCGACCTGATCTCTGGGAAGTAATCGCGCCCGAGGAAGAAGAAGAGCGGCAGGGATCCTAGCGCAATGGCCAGAGAGATCAGGACGAACCTGCCGCGATGGGCGATCGCCTGTTCGAGCAGCGCACCATAGCGCTCGCGGGTTTGATCGAAGCGGCGCTCGAATCCTTTCTGAAAGCGGACGAAGACGTTTCGCGATGGTGGTTCTGCGCCGGGTTGCCCCGGTTGTTTATGCGGCTGCGACATGGTGACTCCTCATCATATATTTCGCCATGGTCGGCACCAGCGTGCGCGATAGGATAAAAGAGGCAAGCATTGCGATGATGATCGCCTCTGCCATGGGTTTGAAGAGGTAACCAGCGACGCCGCCAAGCATGAAGAGCGGGAACCAGACGATCGCGATGCAGAGGGTGGCGACGAGCGTCGGGACGACGATCTGATTGGCGGCGTCGATGATCGCACCCTCCAGCGGCTTGCCCATTTCGATATGGCGATCGATATTCTCGATCATCACAGTCGCGTCATCGACCAGAATGCCGACGGCCAGCGCCAGCCCGCCCAAGGTCATGACGTTGATCGTCTCATCGAGCAGATGCAGGCCGATGATGGCGGTCAGGATGGACAATGGTATTGAGGTCCATACGATGACCGTGGCCCGCCATGAGCCGAGCAGCAACAGCACAATGACGCCGACCAGCGCGCCGGCAGTCGCCATTTCATGCACGACGTCCTCGATCGAATCCTTCACGAAAGTCGAGGCGTCGTCGAGGAGTCTGATCTCAACTCCCTCTGGAGAAACTTGCTTGGCGCGCGGGATCATCTTCTTGATCCCATCGACCACGTCGAGGGTCGAGGCCTCCGTACTCTTCATCGCGATGATAATGACGGTCTGTTTGCCCTTCACCAGCACTGCGTTCTGTTGCACCCGGCCCATGAGACGCACCGTGGCGACGTCGCGCAGGTAGACGAACGCGTTGCCTTCCCGTTTGATCGGGATGTCGTTGAAATGCTTAATGTCCATCGGTGACGCGTTTGTCTGGACGATCCAGTCGGTCGACTTGATCTTGATGTCGCCGGTCGGTAGCACGCGGTATTGCTCCATGAGGGCATTATGAATGTCCGATGGAGTGAGCTGACGGGCGAGCAATTTCTGCTGATCGAGGTTGACCATGACCTGCATGTCCTGGCCTCCGTAGGGGTGCGGCAGGACGATCCCCGGCACCGTCACGAGCAGGGGACGGATCCGCATGTACGCGAGATTATAGAGTTCCGCTGGCGTCATGTTGTCAGAGCTGATTTGGAGCATGGCCACCGGGATAGAAGATGGCGCGAGACGCATGACCATGGGTGGCGAAATATCGGGCGGCAGCGCCTTGACGACGTTCTGCGCAATGCCCACGATATCCGCTTCGGCCCTGCCCACGTCGACGCCGTCCTGGAGAGAAATATTGGTGATACTGCTGCCGTAGTAGGAATGGCTATGGATGTACTTGATACCTTCCACCGTCGAGGTCAGGAAGCGTTCGAACAGATAGGTGATGCGCCCCTCCACATTCTGCGGCAACATGCCTGAATAGATCCAAACTACGGAGGTGACAGGAATTGTGATATTCGGGAATACATCAGTCGGCATATGGAGTACCGTGAGGCCCCCAAACAATATGAGGAGGATGGACATGACGACGAAAGTGTAAGGCCTTCGCAGGGCAATGAGGACGAGCTTATTCATGCGAGAAGCCTCCAACAGATTGTGCGAGGTTGTTTCTCCGGGACGTCGCTGACTTCATAGAGCTCAGTTTGGCTTGGGTTCTGAGTGACGGGCCAGCCTTCAACGATTGGGAGTCTGAATCGGATAGCGCATAATTTTGAGACCCCGTGACGAATCATGAGCGATGTGCTCTGCAAAGTACTTGCCTGGCTTATGCGAAGGAATTGAAATTACGAAGACTGATTAGGAATGTACCGAATGCGGTAGTTTGCCAGAGTCGAAGGGATGAGCTTCACGTGTGCCACAATTACACAGGTGTGACAAAGGTATCCAGGAAGAACTTCTAGGGTTTTCCCCAGTGGCCAGAATCCCAGATGCCAGTAATTACCGGCTCCCCCTCTTCTCCTAGCGCGATCATGCGCGGCCTTCCACCATCGCCATTTTACGCAACATCAGCACATAACTAAATATCGACCTGCGATTTAGGGCTATCCCTTCACTCTATAGAGAGCGAGTTTGGTCCGAAGTTGCGAAATCTCCTTACTCAATAGATGTGACGATCGGACAGGATCATGATTTGCAGGGCCTGACCTCGTGGTATCGCTGATGAACTGGGGTCTGAGAAAGCCATCGCTGTTTGGCAGCAGCGATCGGCTTTCTTTATTCGACAAAAGCGATGCTCCATGAATAGCCCTTTAGAAGTGCCTGGAGGCGTGCAGATGTCATTGCACCCATCTCATAGTATGATAATGACGAACCAATTCGAGGATAGCGAGATGTCTAAAAGGTGGTTCAAGCTCGATGGTATGATGGCCTGGGTCACGGCCACCGGAGCCATCCTCGTCGGATTGTCGATTGTCGTGACTGGATTCCTTGAAAGCAAAGTTGTTGATCAGGCGGGGGCACGCGATCGACAAGTAGCATTTCTTCGCATCTCCGAATTTTTGGGCAACATGATCGGCAAGACAGGCGGAATCCGCGATCTCGAGGTGTGGGAAGATCTTATCAAAGAAGTACGCGAACTCCGACCCGGAATCCGACGGCTTTCGGTGTTTGAAATCACGCCTGGATCGAGTTCTCTCATATTCAGCACGGATCCGAAGGTGATTCCTCGAGCACTGGATCCGCGGGAACGGATCGAGATTGAAGCGGGCCGTTCAGTTATGCAACTCGATGAATCATCGGCAGAACGGGCTTGGCGTATCACGGCGCCGGTTACAATCGACGGCAAGGTCGTTGGTGCGCTGCGCGGTCTCTTCTCGGTAAAGGAGTATGATGATCTTATCGGACAAGAGATTGCGCTGACCCAAATGATCGGGATCGGCGTCGTTCTCGTCACATCGTTGGTCTTTGTGATGTTGATCCGGCTTAAGGTCCATCAGCCGATTCACCGACTGCTCTATGCCATGCGGACTGTGGAGGGCGGAGATCTATCTGGTCAGGCATCGATGACGGGCCCCTCTGAAATTCAAGAGCTGGCGGGCCAGTTCAATCGTATGCTTGATCGCGTGCGAGAGGACAGAATAGAAAAAGATCGCCTCCTGGGGGAGGTCCGGTATTTCAACGAAACGCTTCAGAAGCGAGTCGTCGAAGCCACCGATGAACTGCAGCAAGCGAACAATGAACTCGTCGAAACGAGACTTGCGATTGAACGAAGTCAGCGCTTGGCATCTCTGGGAGAGCTGTCCGCGACGGTAGCGCATGAATTGGGCAACCCCTTAAACGCCCTTTCCGGCCATCTGCAAATGCTCACCCATGCCCGCGATTCGTCAAACCGACAGCGGCATCTCACCATTATTCGCTCTGAGGTCGACCGCATGGTTGCAATCATCAGGCAACTGTTGGATCAGACCCGTGTGCATCTCCAGCCAGCTCCCATGAATCTCAACGGCATCATTCACGAGGTGCTGTCCCTGCTCTTACCAGGTCTGCCTCGGCTGCATATTACTCTGAAGACCGACTTACAGGCCGATCTTCCGCCGGTAGCCAGCGACCCCCGTGCCCTGCATGGGCTCCTTTTCAACCTGGCTACCAACGCTGTCCAGGCAATGCCATCCGGCGGGGAATTAACTATCCGGACACGTGTTGTCTGCAGTACAGAGCTTCCTGGAACGGTCATAGTAAGTGAAGGTGCTCTAGTCAATGGCATGACGGTCCGCTTAATTATCGCCGACACGGGCAACGGGATTCCTTCAGAGCACTTAACCCGAATCTTCGAGCCATTTTTCACGACCCGACACGACCAAGGCGGAACAGGATTGGGGTTGGCGATCTGTCACCGCGTGGTGACAGATAGCGGCAGCAGGCTCGCCGTAAAGAGTGATGTGGGGCGCGGAACGGAGTTCATCGTGGATCTGCCCATCTGGAATGAGGGGGACAGACGGAGATGTTAATGAGCTGTCCGCCATCAATTCTTGTCGTGGATGATGACCAGCGGAACCGGGAGATGTTGGCTGAAGCCTTGAGCCAAGCCGGCTTTGCGGTCGATATGGCCTGTGATTGCATAGAAGCCCTGAGCAAGGCCGAGGTGATTACGTATGATACTGTGTTGAGCGATATCCGCATGGTCCCGTGTTCCGGTTTGGACCTTTTGGATTCGTTTCGCAAGACCATGCCGGAAATGCCCATCGTGCTCTTGACCGCCTTCGGCTCGGTCGAAACTGCTATCCAGGCCATGAAGCAAGGAGCATTCGATTACATTGCCAAGCCCGTGAATCTCGACGAACTCGTCCTCACCATGAAGCGAGCTGTCGAACACCGGCGTCTGATAGAGAACAATCACACGCCTAAGCGAGTGTTTAGTGAGCGGTCGCGGACCACGACTTTGATCGGACAAAGCAAGAAAATGGTCGAGGTCTTCAAACTTGTTGGAAAGGTCTCTCGCAGTCGGACAGCCGTACTGATTCAGGGTGAGAGCGGTACCGGCAAGGAATTAATCGCCCGGGCAATCCATGATAACAGCCTCCGTGCGACCCACCGGTTCGTCCCCGTCAACTGTAGTGCAATTCCGGATTCCTTGCTCGAAAGCGAATTCTTCGGTCACACGAAGGGTTCGTTCACCGGTGCTCATACAGAGCGGCGTGGATTGCTAGAGGAGGCGAGCGGTGGCACGTTCTTTTTGGATGAAATCGGCGATCTCTCTCCAGCCGGACAGGCAAAACTTCTCCGCGTCCTCCAAGAAGGAGAAATCCGAAGGATTGGAAGCAACGAGTCGGTACGGGTGGATTTGCGGGTTATTGCAGCTTCAGGGCGAAATCTCGCCGAACTGGTAGCGACCGGCCGGTTTCGTGAAGATCTGCTTTATCGGTTGAATACGGTCACGATTCTCCTGCCACCGCTTCGGGAACGGCCTGAAGACATTCCCTTACTGGCCGAATTCTTTCTCGCACGGTACGGCGATCAGAAGGAGGTTCCCGTCACGTCCTTTTCATCCGCCACGATGAGGGCGCTGATTGAATATTCCTGGCCGGGGAACGTGCGTGAGTTAGAACACGTCGTTGAACGAGCGGTGGCACTGGCCTCTCAGGCGATTCTCTCAATCGACGATCTTCCACCTGAAGTGATTCAGAAGGACGGAGAAGCTTCGGATCAGAGGGGCATCTTCCCCGGCACGCTCAAGGCACTGCAGCGGGAACAAGTGCTCAAAATGATGGAATCAACCCATGGCAACAAGGAGCGGACGGCGCGTTTACTCGGTATCAGCAGACGAACGCTGTATCGGCTCCTCGAACAATACGGGCTGAGCAAAGCTAAACCTTCGACCGAAGCTGACACTTCGGATCCTGTCGGTTCCTGAACTCCCTTACAAGCGCATCAAGCGGCGACGACACTTCACACCGAGCAATAATGCTGTCACTATAAACACAACACCGACGATCCGATGGTGTGGTGCGATTCAGCGATCCAGATTAAAGGTGATCGATGATGAACCAGACGGGCCAAAGGATAAGCACGCGCAGGAGATGAAGCTAAGTCAATCGGCTCTCATGGACAGACCAACAAGGAAGGGAAGTGATGAGGTCCAGCAAATCCCGCC
>DATDFW010000397.1:0-10415 GCA_036522375.1 Nitrospiraceae bacterium | reverse complement strand
CGTATTGTTGAAGATCAAGACCCAGGAATCGCGCACAAGAGGCCAGCCCGCACGCAATGTCCAGCCTGGATGGATGCAGGTCACATAATCCTGATGTGCCCAAATCGTATCCATTTCGCCGATGTCGAGGTTACCAAACGCGGCATAAAACGCGTGGTTCGCTTTATTCACTTCTTCGATGCGTTGTTCCAGCATGCCCGATTCCTGATCAGAACAATGAGCCGTATCATACTGCAATCACGGAGACGAGGGCGAGAGGGAATGGAACAGGCTGAGATCCAGTTAAAATCGAGCGAAGGTCAGTCTTTTTCCTCAGCCTTGACAACCTAAGGCTTAACCTTCCGTAAGGGTGGCGTGCCTTTCCAGCAGCCTGCTACTTCGTGAGCCGGGATGTCTGCCGATTCACGACCCAGACTCCCGCCAGGATCAGCACGATGCCGAGGATTTCACTTATGCCCACCGGTTCTCTCAACAACACCGCTGAGAGAACGACGGCAGCCACAGGAGTCAGATTGCCAAGGACGGAGGCGCGTGAGGGCCCGATGCCCTTCACGCCGAACAGCCAAGCCTGTTGCGCGATGGCTGTGGCGAATAAGACTAGATAACCCAGCGCCATCCAATCCGCCGGCGCCACAGACCCGAGTCCTGCATCCAGCATCTTACGATCCGTCCACAAAAGGGGAATTTGGAGGATGGTGGCGACGAGCAGGCTCGTCCAATTGACGGTTAAGGCCGAGTGGCGCTCCATGATCGTGCGGCTGCCGATACTATATAGAGCCCAGCTCGCCACGCCGAGAAAGACCAGCAGGCTGCCGAGCAGCGGCTGATCGCCCGCAGCCTGGAACCCCGCTACGGAAACCAACCCTACTCCTGCAAAGGACAGGAGGCCGCCCGCCCACACGGCGCGTAGCGGAACGTCGTGAATCAACATCGCCGAAAGCAACGCGGTGACCACCGGACTCGATCCGATGATCACCCCTCCCACTGCGCCGCTCACATACTTGAGCCCCATGAGAATGAGCAGGTGGTTGCCCAACACGCCGAGGCCGAGCAGTCCCAACATGCGCACGTCTGCCTTCGTCAGCTTCGCTAAGTTGCCTTCCTGCCACCACCAGGTAATCAGAAGGATCGCCAGCCCGCCGATGTCCCTCAGGACCGAGGCTTCAACAGCCGAAAATCCACTGAGGGCCAGTTTCTGAGCCACGATCGATCCGCCCCACAACACAGCGGCAGCGATGATCGCCCCATAGGCCAGGCGGCTTGTCTGAGATGTCATGTGGAGTGGATACAGTCATTGTTGACGGGCGTCAAGCACTTTGCACTCATAACTGCGGCCTAATCACCAAAATCCCATCCCTGACGGTCATCAGCACCGCCGTAACATGTGGATCAGCGACGACCACTTGATTGAGCTCTTGAATGACTGCCGTATTCTCATCGGGGGCCGGTTGTTGCAACACTTTCCCATCCCACAGGACGTTATCGATGAGAATCACTCCATGCGCCGACACTAGATCGAGCGCTCGCCGGTAGTAGTTCACATAGTTGATTTTGTCGGCATCGATGAAGATCAGATCGAACGGTCCCTTGAGATGCCTCATGGTTTCGAGAGCCGGCCCCATACGGACCTCGATCTTCTTTCCGATTGGTGATCGTGCGAAATACTGGCGCGCGAGCTCAGCCGACTCTTCATTGATTTCGCAGGTGAGCACGGTCCCATCCATCGGAAGCGCTTCTGCAAAACAGAGGGCGCTGTACCCGGTAAACATGCCGATTTCCAGCACGTGCGTCGCCCGCACCAGTTGCGTCATCATCTTCAGAAATGCCCCTTCGAGCGGCCCAACGATCATCTGGGGACACGCCATTCGGCGTTGGGTCTCTTCCCGCAAGGCTCGACAGAGATCCGACTCCGGCATGGAGTGGGCTTGGGCATAGGCTTCAATGTCGGCAGAAACACGTGGATGCATCGTGTTGAGCGCCTGGATGTTTGAAAACGGATGATTCGTTGCGTACACTACACGACAGGATGCGGATCAGCGCAATCATAGCACGACGGTTCCTGGAGGAGATACCCTACTGTGAAGACCCTGAAGACTGTAGAAGCCTTGACGGCCACACTGTTGGAGATTCAGCGCATTAACAGCGCGGCCTCACTCCTCTCGTGGGATCAAGAAACATACATGCCGGCCGGCGGGGGCGAGGCCCGCGCCGAACAAATTTCGACACTCCAGGGCATCGCTCACCAGAAGCTGGTCTCACCGGACATGGAACGACAGCTCGCCACCTGGGTCAATCCGGAGACCGGCGAGCTTCGTGAAGATCCCGGAGATGCGTGGGACGAACCCACCCGCTCGATGCTCCGAGAAGTGTGGCGTGACTTTAGCCGTGCAAAGAAGCTGCCCTCCGATTTTGTCGTGACGCTCAGCCGGGAATGTTCTCTGGCACAGCAAGTGTGGGCCGAGGCAAAAGAGAATCACGCCTTTTCCAAATTCCTCCCGAATCTCCGCATAGTCCTGGCGCTCAAACAACAGGAGGCGCAGTACCTCGGTTATCGAGACTCACCATACAATGCGTTACTCGACGTATATGAGCCGGGCTGCACCATCGCGGCACTGCGCCCGTTGTTTTCCCAAATGAAGGAACGTCTCGTGCCTCTACTCAAAAAAATTCAACAGAGTGCGGTGCAGATCGACGATACGAAACTCTTTCACACCTTCGATCAGGCAAGCCAACTGGAATTCGGCCGGCTGATATTGATCGCCATGGGCTATGACTTCGAGCGGGGGCGCCTCGACTTGTCCGCACACCCCTTTACAACATCATTCCATCCGACGGACGTTCGCGTCACCACACGCGTCCACGAACACGATCTCCAATCCTGCCTGTTCAGTTGCATCCATGAAGGAGGCCATGGGCTGTACGACCAAGGCCTCGACCCACGCTACTTCGGCACACCGCTTGGCGATTCCGTCTCGCTCGGGATTCATGAGAGCCAGTCGCGCATGTGGGAAAACTGCGTGGGTCGGTCGCGCGCGTTCTGGCGATTCTTTTACCCCATGCTGCAACAAACGTTTCACCATCAATTACGCGGTCTCGATGAGGATCAATTCTACGCAGCCATCAATCGCGTGAAGCCGTCGTTGATTCGAGTCGAGGCAGATGAACTCACCTACAATCTCCACATCATGCTGCGGTTCGAAATCGAGCAGGATCTTATCGAAGGGCGGGCGTGTCCGGAAGATTTGCCGGGCATCTGGAATCAGAAAATGGAGGAATACCTGGGTATCGCCCCTTCCAACGATGCAGAAGGGGTGCTGCAAGATGTGCACTGGTCATTGGGTGCCTTCGGCTATTTTCCGACGTATACACTCGGAAATCTCTACGCCGTGCAATTCTATGAACAGGCTAAGCTGGAGATCCCACATTTAGAAGATGAAATCGCGGCCGGGCAACTCATGGTGCTGCAGCGGTGGCTCGGACAAAAGATTCATCGCTGGGGGAGGATGTTCACGCCGGATCACCTCGTTCAACGAGTGACGGGAAAAAGCCTGGCCCCTGAACTGTTCTTGTCCTATGTCGAACGGAAATACGGCGAGCTCTACAAGCTATAAACCAGACAGGAGCAAGGGGCAGGGGTAAAGGAGTACGGGGGTAGCAGTCCACGTTCGCCCGCTACTCCCAGTTCCCTTGCTACCCCCATCACCTCGCTGACCCGTTGCCCGTTCTCAATATCCCATAGCCTGATTGAGCCTCGCCAGACTCGCGGCAGGTAACGTGAACTCTGCTTGCACCTCGATGCGAGACGGGACCAGGAGCGTCGTGTGAAAGACGATGTCGCGTATTGGGATCTTGAACTCCGGTTGCTGAGGAGTACTCAATTCGACTGACTCGACCGACTGGGTAATCGTCCCACTGTCCTGAGGACCATAGGTTGACACGACCGCTTTGAGGATTTCCGCAACCTTTTCGTTTGTCTCAACCCCTTCAATCCCCTTCTCTAACAATGGAATAATTTCTTCCCGTGCCTCATCGGACGGGGAAAAGTTTTCCACCCGTTCTTTCCGGCGCAGCGACATCAGGTCGTTATCGAGGTCCTTACTAAATGCCCCATAGGCAAACCGAAAGAACTCAAAATGAAAGCCCTTAAAGCCCTTGCCGAACATTTGCAGCTCGCACAGAAAACACAGTTGCTGCAGCTTCACATCGCTGAGAAGGCCATGAGGCTCCGCACAATGCAGAACATAGAGTAGGAGGGCCCGGTCGACCGTAATTTGATGAGGTGTCCGCATGCCGGTCGTCTCTCGTTCGTTCCTCACTCAAACGGCTGCACTATAGACAGCGCCGGGGAATTCCGTCAATTCGTTCCCCCCTGGTGCCACTCGTACACGGCCCCCCTTGACCAGTTGATCGGTTTCGTCTTTAATGAGACCCAATCGGAGGTGTGCGTGGCACATAAACATGTGAAGGAAATGCAGGCCCTGGTGGAACACCTGGGCAAGCATCAGCTCAAGCTCACCCGTCAACGTGAATTGATTCTGAACGCCTTCCTCCGACAAGAACACATTACCGCAGAAGCGATGTATCACCAGCTAGCGAAGTCCGATCCTCATCTAGGACTCGCGACCATTTATCGGACGCTCAATTTGTTCTGCGATGCCGGCCTCGCCCAGGCCAGACATTTCGGCTCTCAAACGAAATACGACAACGTCTCCCACAAGGGACACCACGACCACCTCATCTGTACCAGTTGCGAGAAAATCGTTGAATTTGAGAATGAGGAAATTGAGCGGCTTCAGGAAGAAGTGGCCGCCCGAAACGGATTCACCATTAAAACCCACCGGCTTGAACTCTACGGCCTCTGTTCTCGCTGCCGTCATTGACGACACCACCGTGTTTTCAGTATAATTTTGAGACGGCTTATCAATTTCAATTTCATAAAAGGATCCACTCATGTCATTCATATGTGCTCTGCCTGCCTTGCGCCAGACGATCTTCGCAAGTCTCTTTCTGCTTTTCGCCGCTGGAATCTTTGCATCCTCCGTCTCTGCTGCCGACACACTCACGATATACTCCGGTCGCTCAGAGCGCCTCATCAAGCCGGTGCTCGACGTTTTTACCGCAAATACCGGCATTCAGATCGAGCTGTTGTCCTCCGGCACGACGGAATTGGTGAACCGGCTGAAGGCTGAAGGTGATCGCACGTCGGCAGATGTCCTGATCACCAACGACGCGGGCAGCTTGGAACTGGCCAGAACAGCCGGCCTCCTCCACCCCTTAAATATGCGGGAGATTGATCGAGCCATTCCGCAGCAATTTCGCGCGCCGGATAATGCCTGGGTCGGACTCTCAGGACGCTTCTGGATCATGGTGTACAACCGCACATTGGTACAGCCGGACCAAGTGACGTCGCTCCTCGACCTCGCGGATCCGAAATGGAAAGATAGGATTGCGATCCCGAATTCTGGAAGTGAATATTTACAAGCCGGCGTATCGGTTATCCTCGCCACCTACGGCCAGGAGAAGACGAGACAATTCCTGCAAGGCCTCAAGACCAATGCCGACACCCAAGTTTACCAGAAAAGCTCGCAGATCGTGGATGCCGTCGCCAAGGGGCAAATCCCCTTAGGTATCGTGAATCATTACTATGTGTATCGACACTTGGCCACACAACCGGACGCGCCGCTCGGGGTGGTGATGCCGGATCAGCAAGAAGGGGGCATGGGGGCCATCATGAACGTCGCCGGCATTGGCATCGTCAAGTCAACCAAGCACCTCGACAGCGCTAAATTGCTCGTGGAATTTCTAGTCGCTCAAGCGGGGCAGAAGTTATTTGCGGATCTCAACAAAGAATACCCTCTCCATGCAGGCGTGAAGACAGACCCGGCGCTCGTGGAAAGAAAGAATTTCCGCGCCGCACTGGTTCCCCTCATCAAGCTGGCTGAACTGCGCGAGCCGACTCTTACTCTGATCGAACAAGTGGGACTCCGATAACGCGAAGGGACCCACCGTGACCACGATTCGCCAACAGCTTGCTTCGCCACTTCAACTCGTCGTCTTGGCCAGTGCGGGACTCATTCTGCTCCCGCTCGGCTATGTCACTGCACAAGCCCTCTCGGCCGATCCGGTTGTCTGGAGCCGCCTGTGGGTGACTCGCATTCCCGAGCTGCTGTTTAATACCGTTTCATTGGCTGCCAGCGTGGCGGTCATCACACTGGTCCTGGGTGTCTCAACCGCCTGGCTGATCACACGCGTAGAATTTCCAGGTCGCAGGATCTGGGAAGGCGCCTTGGTCCTTCCGTTGGCTATGCCGACATACGTATTGGCCTATGTCTACTCCTACCTGTTGGGATTTGGGGGCCCTGTCGAACATCTCTGGCAACTGGTGGCCGGTCCTCATGCGAGAATCTTTTCCCCGCATAGTTATTGGGGCGCGACGCTCGTCATGGCGTTGGATACGTTTCCCTTCGTCTATCTTTTAAGCCGCAGTGCTCTCCTCAGTATGAACGTATCATTCGAAGAGGTGGCACGGACCAGCGGCGTCTCCCGTCTCTCGATCCTCTGGCGCGTGACACTTCCCCTGATGCGCCCATCAATTGCCGCCGGACTCGCACTTGTCATCCTGTACGTCGTGTCAGACTTCGGAGCGGTGTCATTACTCCGCTACCAAACGCTCACCTATGCCGTGTTCCAGCAGATGACCGGACGGTCCGACAATACGGCAGCGAGCATCTTGAGCCTCTTGCTGGTCGTGCTCGCACTGATCTTCCTCATCACCGAACGATGGTTCCGACACCGGAGCCGATTTTATCAGACCACCGGCCGTTATCGGGCTCCGCAGCGGCACCGCTATGGCTGGCTCTGCACCCTTGCCGTGACCGCCTATCTTGGACTGATCGTCGGTGCGGCCTTCATACTCCCTGCCTCGCTCTTGGTTGAATGGAGTCTGTCGCCCGAAGCACAAGCGACTATCGATAGCCGATTTTTCGGTTTCTTCTGGAACAGCGCAATCCTGGCCGCCGGTGCTGCCACCGGCGGTGTGTTGATCGGGCTGCCGCTCGCCTACCTCGCCAATCGCCGCCCCACCATTCTGAATCTGAGCTGCTTGCAAGCCGCCTACGCCGGCTATGTGCTGCCTGGGCCAGTGGCGGCGCTGGCTGTCCTTGTCCTTTTCGCCAAATTGGCTCCGATTGTCCATGGATCGGTGTTGATCCTCATCGTGGCCTATGTCATCCACTTTCTTCCGGCCGGGCTACAGTCGCTTGAACCGGCGCTCCAGCATATGTCGCCGAATTTGGAAGAAGTCGCACGCACGCTTGGCCTTGGCATACGAGATACCTGGCGGCGCGTGACCTTGCCGCTCATCCGAAACGGATTTGTCGTCGCCTGGGTTTTAATGTTCCTGCAAACCATGAAGGAATTACCAGCGACGCTCTTGTTGCGGCCGGTGGGATTCGACACCCTGGCTATTCGAGTCTGGATGGAAGCAAGCGAGGAGTATTTTCAACTTGCTGCCCCCTCCGCACTGCTCATTGTCTTACTGAGTCTTCCAGCATTGGCCTTGTTAGTTTCAAAAGATTGGCGCGCAGCCTAGCAGGATGCTGAAAAAGTCCACCATCTCACCCTCACCCACCCAACCCCAGCGCGCCAAGACGCGCCTTTTTCCCAAGCATCGTTCTCGCATTGTTCAGACCCTCAACGTATCCCCGCGGGTACGCCTCGGGTTTTCACTCGCTGCGGCCTTGCTTGTGGAAGCGTGCGTCTCGGCGCGCCGGGGGTTGGCGGGTGAGGCCAGCAGCCTTTTTGAGCATCCTGGACATGCAACCATTAAAGTTCTTGCTGGACGAAGGATCGTGAATCAGTGACCTCAGACCATTCCACCACACCAATCCCCTCCTTGAAGCCCACCTTCCAGGGCAACCTCTTTCCACCAGTCTCCTCGATCTTGGAACTGCGCGCTGTATCCTGCGCCTACGAAATTGGACGTCCCGCAGTCCAGGGAATTTCGTTCGTGGCACGAGAAGGGGAAATTCTCTGCCTGCTCGGCCCCTCGGGATGCGGGAAAACCACGATTCTGCGCGCGATCGCGGGATTTGAACCGGTTCGCTCCGGCCAACTGTTTCTATCGGGCCAACTTATGTCGTCGCCGGACGTCATGATTCCGACGGAGAACCGGCGCGTCGGGATGGTCTTTCAAGAGTATGCGCTATTCCCCCACTTGCGCGTACAGGACAATATTTCGTTTGGGCTCCGCCATCTTCCTCGGAACGAACGCACTTCGCGAATCCAGGAGATGCTGCAGCTCACCGGGCTGGAAGGATTCGAGCGGCGGTATCCGCACGAGTTATCAGGCGGCCAGCAACAGCGTGTCGCGCTGGCTCGTGCTCTCGTTCAGGATCCCGTCGTGCTGCTGCTCGACGAGCCCTTCAGCAATTTGGACCCGGACATGGCAGGACGCATGCGCCAAGACTTGCACGACCTGTTACGCCGGACGAAAACCACGACGGTGCTCGTGACACATGATCATGACGAAGCCTTTGCCATGGCCGATCGCGTCGCCGTCCTCAACCAGGGCTGCTTGGAGCAATTCGATACTCCGGAAATGATGTACCACATGCCGGCCACACCCTTCGTAGCCGACTTTGTCGGTCAGGCAGACTTCATTCCTGGAACCGTGTCACAGGGCATGGTCCATACCGAACTGGGAGAATTCCCTGACACGATCGAATGCAAGGATGGCACCGCCGTGGTCGTCATGATTCGGCCGGACGACATTCACCTCGTCCCAACGAAAGACGCCCGCTCACGCATCCTCTCTCGTCAGTTCCGCGGCTCGGAGAATCTGTATACAGTCAGTCTCCCATCCGGTCAAATTGTCCATAGCAGTCAAGGCTCCACGAGCGTCTATCAGGCCGGGACGACGGTGGAACTTCGTGTCATGGCTACCCATACCGTGCTCTTTCGGCGAGAGGATTATACTGGAGAGACGTCCACGACAGTTCGACCAATCGCATCAAAACATTGACAGTCTTTTTCACGATCTGGCATTGATAGACCCTCACGACGGTCCCCTGCTCCAGCGATCCGTGAATCACGCAGTGAAAGTGAGGCCTCGTCATGAATTCGTTACAAACCGTGGTCGATTACGGAATCATCGGATTCCTGCTGGCACTCAGCATCTGGACCATGGCCATTGCAGTGGAACGATGGCTCTTTTATCGCCGTATTGATCTGGCCCAGTACCCCAATAGCGTAACATTGGAAATGGCTCTGACAAAACACCTGGTCGTCATCGGTACGGTGGCCGCAAACGCCCCCTATATAGGCTTGCTGGGTACCGTGCTTGGTATCATGCTCACATTCCATACCATGGGCACCTCCGGCACTATGGCCGTCAATGCCATCATGATCGGGCTCAGCCTCGCACTGAAAGCCACGGCAGTCGGATTATTCGTTGCCATTCCCTGCGTCGTCATGAATAATGTGCTCCGGCGGAGGGTGGCCGAGATCCTCGCCCTACACAAGGAACACCATGCAACGAGACATTGATCAGATCAACGTCATCCCCCTCGTGGACGTCATGCTGGTTCTGTTGGTGATCGTACTGACCACGGCCACTTTCATCAGCAGCGGTCAGATTCCGGTCAATCTGGCAAAAGCGAAAGAAGTGGGCAATCGCAAAGATGCGCCTATCATCATCACCTTGACAGCCGACGGCGCACTCTTTCTCAACGATCGTACAGTTCCCGAGGGAGGCCTTCAGAGTGCCCTGACTGGGGAACCCCGGGATTCAGCGGTCGTCGTGCGGGCGGATAAAGTCACCTTGCTTGAACGATTCGTGACCGTGGTGGATGAAGTGCGTGGGTTGGGATTTCAACAAGTCAGCCTGGAGGTCATTCGGCTGTGATTGCTGCCGGACCACATCGCTCAGATGGCCAGAAGCCCGCGTATATCCAGGGATGGCTCGTTTCCGTCCTCTTGCACGGTATAGTAGTGCTCGCAGCGGTTCTGCTCACGAAACAGATCCAACTGACGCCGCGGAATGAAGCATTTAAGTGGAACGTCGCAATGGCATCGTCGGCACAGCCAGTTCAAGCACCTGCATCACCCCAGAACCAGGATTCAGCTCCAGTCGCTCCATCGAAAACATCAATCCCCTCACCGCACATGCAGCAGTCTATGTCGTTACAAACGTCTCACTCGCCCCGGCCGGTTGCCCAACAAGTGACTCCATCGACCTCCGAACGGCTCGTCGCACCGGTACTCACAGAGCCTCCTACACCCCACACAGCACAACCAACGATCCCCTCACAATCGGCCATTCACACAATACAACCATCCGCACCCGTCAGACATGAAACTGGGGCGCCGGTGGTCTCCGAGGCCGCATCCATTGTGAAGTCGGACGAAGCACCGAT
>DATDFW010000396.1:0-7899 GCA_036522375.1 Nitrospiraceae bacterium | reverse complement strand
GAAGGATTTCAAAATCGCCCAGGATCTCGCGCGGGAGCCGGGGGCGGATCTGAGAGAACACCTGGTCGTGTTTCTCGTGCGTGATGTCCAAGAGGATGTCAGCTTCACCGGCGGCCAATCTCTTCCCTGAAACTTCCACAGCGACGCCGTGAAGGACGTTCGTCAAAACTCGTTGCAGGCGGGGCATGCCCTCAAACGACTCGGTTCCTCGGGCCACCGACTGGAACACTTCCATCCGACTGTGGACCTTTGCGTGAATCCACGCCTTCCGAAACGACTCCTCAAGCTCCGGCGCGACGTTGAATGACGGCATCTTGAACAGATCGTAACGGGGGCACTTTGATGGGCTCGCTCGGAAGTAATGCAGCCGCTTCAGAACATCCTCGGTTTTCGTTCGGGCCACCTGGAGGCCGTAGTAGGCCATAAGGTTGTTGCAAACGTCCCCGAACTCGAAGATTGCCAGCCCGACCCTGGGACACTCGCCCCCAGGACACGCATCAATAATCTGGCGACTGAGCGACTCGATGAACCGGGATTTTCCCTTGCCCGTGCGGCCGCATACAAGTCCGTGCGTTGCCATGTAATCGAAGGGAATGTCCACGAGGCTTCCATTGTCCACTCGCGTTCCCAGTTCTATTCTCAGATCGATCATGACCGCAGTCCTTCCCGTTCTCGCTCGAGTTTTCGGATGACTTCCTGATATTTCAGGGCTTGTGCTTTGGTTATTACTGAGGGCAGCGACGATTCGATCATCTCTTGCGCTTTGTCTTGCAGTTCCTGGATCTCCAGTTGAATCGCCACCAACCGTCGAGCGTCTTGTTTCTTCTTGCCTTCGAGCTTCTCCAGTTCCTGTTTTTTGGCGGCAATGAGCGGCAGCCATGCCCCAATCTTCCTGTGACAGACCTCCCATCGTTTCGCGGTATCCGTCCCCGGCCCCATCTCCAATTCAAGGAACGCCGCAAACCGAGGAGGTGGGTAATCGACCGCCAATGCTTCCGCGTTCTCCGAGTAGAAATCCTCCAGCATCTGTCTCGGGGTGTTGTTCTTGGCTTTTTCCTGCGCCTCTTCCTCCTTTTTTCGTGAGACCTCTTCTGCTTCTTTCGCTTGTTTGTCGAGCAAAGCGGCTGCTTCCTCTATTCGATGCCTCCTTCGTTTCCACAGGCCAATGCCCCAGCGGACCCAGCTGCACAGCCATTCCCAAAACTCTCCGACGGCCTCGCAGGCGATATTGAAGAGGATGTAACCGCCCACGAGGACGCCGACACCGATCACCAGGAGATTAACGTTCGCGTCGGTCATGGTTTACCAATTGAAAAACCGTCGAATGCCTTTCTGAGCGGGCAGGTCGCGGTCGCTCCAACCGACAAGTACGTAGTCGTCGAACAGGAGGCCGGGCGACCACAGTCGACCCTCCGCCTCGACGGTTTCCGCCATGTCGTGTTCTTCGCTGACCTCGGTCCATGTCTTCTTGCGAAGTTCCATCTCCACGATCCTTTCGCGAGCCATTTTTCCAGCCGCGACGCCCATGACGCAGGCAGCCCAGGCGGGCGCAACTGAAATCGCTTTCGCGACCCAATCCGGCTGCCGGAGACATTTGGCCGGCAATGGGTGGATCGTCGAATCGAAAATCAAGTGCGTGTGGTGGGCGAGACGGCGCTCTTCGTACTGGTCCCGTTCGGTGCGGCGGGTCGTTTTCCGCTGCAAGCGCATCTCCCAGCGGTCGCCCCATGTTTTCTTGATCCACTTGTCCTTCGTGTTGATCGCCGCTCTCTCGTCCGTTTGCATCCGGATGATGACGTGGCGGGGGAAATCGTATTCCCGGACGTTGTCGGCACCGTGACGGATTCTGCCGATCAGCCGAGCATCATGGAGCGATTCCAAGTAGCCGTAGCACCGATCGACGGCATGGTCCGCCGATCGGGCGCTTGCGTTTCGGGCGAGAGCAAGGAGTTCCGGAACCGGCCGCTGCAGGGTATCGAAAGTCAGGAGATTCGGGTGGTCGATCCCCAGACGCGGAAGTTTCGTCGAGATTTCGTTCCAGACCTGATGCCTCAAGGCGTCCGTTTGCCCCCGATGTTTCTCATCGGTCCGGACCTCGATGCTTTCCCAGACGCAGCGGTCGATAAGGGCCTCGAATTCGCTCATGGTTCGGTTCAGGATCTCCCGGCTCCCCAATATCGCTTGGACGATTTCCTCCCGGCCGTTCGGCGATCCGAGAACGGGAAGACGAGAGAAGATGCTTTGAAACAGGGTTTTCTTCAGGGTCTTCGGGCATTCCTTGTTCTCCGAACGACGCCCGCCGAGCCGGCTGATGTCCAGCCCGACCCGGCTGGTGTCTGGCCATTCGGTTCTTGGTGCGGTCGCGATCATGGTATCGTCCTTTCGTTCTTTCGAGGATCGGATTTCTTCAGTCGAGGAATATGAACGCCACCACGGCGCCCACGAAGCATGTGACAATAAAGATCAGCGTCAGACAACCTTCCACCGCTTGCCAGAGCCTGGGAGGAGACTCTTCGTCGAAGTCGTCAAAGACCCGCTGATCGGCCACAAACGCTTTCGCCTCTTCTTCAGTCAGTTCTTCTTCCCTCATGAGTCACCTTCTGTTGTCGACCTCTTCCACGAACACCAGTTCGCCGTCGACGGCGATGACGCCTGTTTTCTCCAAGTTCGACATCGACTCTTTGGGCTTGAAGGCGATTGTCGCCAGAAATTGCCTGCCGCCTCTCGTCGTCCGGACGTTGACGTAGTAGTAGTCGTCTCCTTTCGGCCGGAAGATCCTGCCGTCGAGGTCCAGGTGTTTCCTGTAGACGAAGTCGCTGAGGAACTCCAGCTCCCGCTTCTCCGTCTTGTCCGAGACCATTCCCGGCACCAGGATGAACAGGACGAACAGGAGGGCCCCGAGGAAAAGCACGCAGAGGCCGATCTCCTTGACGGTCGGTTTTTCGCACACGTTGGTCTCCTTTCGTTCGGTTGCCATGCCGGACGCGGCCCGATGCCTTGTCCGTTTCATTCGATCACGATTCCCCGACACTCTTGCCGCAGTATCCTCGCGAGAATCTCCGCGTCTTCCGGCACCTGCCTGCGGAAGGCGAGCCTGCATTCATGATTGAGTGAGAAACAGGGTTAATTGCCATGGCTCTACCCGAAACAAGTGCAGACATGCTTTACATTTAGTTCGTGAGGTTAAAGCAACATTTGTGCCATCGAATTGCGACCGAATCGGAAATGGCCACAAGTGCCATCAACTACAAGCTTTCGGACCATTCGCTCTGGTCTCGGCTCGCAAATTTGGTAATAAATCCTTGGTGAAGCGCGTTTTTTGGTATGTGCGATTCTCGGTGAGGGATGCAGCATCACCTTCACCAAGGAAAAACCTGGTGAAACACCATGTCCACGCAACCGCGACGCCAATGGACAAGAGACAACCTGTTGCCTACGCTCCGGGTTTCCTTTGCGAATCACGATTTTCCGGAAGGAAAATGGCTGGACACGTTTCTCTCTACCTTGAGCGATCCCGAGATAGACTTGTATCTCAATCTCGCCAGAATTTTCCGTCTGAAACTGCCGTCATGTCCCTATTGTCAGTGTGAATACTCTGTCCACTCGGTCAAATCTCAAGAGATCTATTGTCGTTGCAGAGGCTGCAAGAAAATGTTCACACCGCGAACCGCAACAGATTTAGAGGGTGGTGGTTTGATGGCGTGGGAAATGCTTCTGATATTCTACTGTGCTTCCGTCAATATTGAGTGCGAGAATCTTGAGAATGTACTCACCAGGTCCCCTCAGACGATTCAAAAATATTATCGATTCACCTTCGATGATGTTCAGCGCAATCAACTTCTCCATTATTATTGGTCCGGTTTCTTTTCGTCATTGCATGCTGTCATTTCTACCTCTCCAACGCTGCTACGCCCAACACCGATCAGTGAGAAGTTTCTTGCGACATGCTCCGCCTATATCCACGAGTTAGAAGCAGGAACAACGAAAGAATACTCGGCCATGTTTAAGACGTCTTCCGGTGTTTTCTCATGGTGTGCTTTCTTGCCATCCCTCGGCGACGATTATTTCAGAGTCATTTGCTACATTGAACGTAATGCATCCACATCGAAGCGATCGTTGGAGTGGCACGTGTTGGATCCCGTCCGAAACGGCTGTTTAGATGTTTTCCAGGAAGCATTTTGGAATAAGAATCTGGCTCCTCTTCACGGCGAATGTATCTCACAAGCCAGATTGGATGAGATCCTCACAATTAAACACCTGCTTTGAAAACCCCCTCTAACCGTCGCTAGAAGGGGTGGGCGATCTTTCATTTTCAGAACGGAACGTCGTCCTTGCGACGCGTCTCCAGGATGAAGTCCTCGGCGCGAGCCAAGGCCCTCATCAGGATCGGAAGTTCCGAAGCGCGGAAGGAGTAGAGGGACTTGTATTCGCCCCCTTCGACCTTCATGCGTTTTCGGACGGAAACGTCGTACACCGTGAACGGGTTGCCCCCATTGGGGACTTCACGTTCCCAGACCGAAGCCTGGAGATAGGTGTTGTTTCCGAGGGAGTACGACACGACGTGGACGGGCTTCTTGCCACTGTCTTGCGGTTCATCCGAAGCGTCTTGCTTCTTCTTCGTCTGGGTAGCCATTGCTGGCTCTCCTTTCGGTGAGAGAAACAGGTCGGGAGGATCCACAGCGGATTCTCCTCAGCGTTGACACTGATTGCTTGAAGGGAGTGGGGCGCTTAGCTTCCGCTCTGAAGGTGCGAAAGACCTAGATGGCAGAAACAGATTGCCTCTGCCTATGGCAGGGTAGCGCAAAGGGGATGGCTTACGCTAAAGGAAAAGCGCCTTTTTCTTGGCGGTCATTCGACAATTGGTGAGCAAAGACAAGAAACAAGAATACGATCGGGGGTTGGAGTCAAGTCAGCCATGCTAATGGCGGCAAAGATCGGCCTTCGCGCAGTCCAAAGTACGCCCATCTCGACAACTTCACCGAACTGACGACACCCATAACCTGTTTTATGCCCTCTGGTATGATCGGTAGGACGCTCATAGCAGCAGATGCCTGCCCCCCGCACTTCCATCGGTCGCCAACTGGCTCGAATCAACATGCGGGCGGTCCCTTCCCTCTTCCTTGACGCCGGCGAGAAAGCATCGTGGCGATTCATTGAGTTCTTTACCGCGAATATCCGAAACCGCAATACACGCGAAGCCTATGCTCGGGCCGTTAACCGTTTCTGCCGCTGGTGCGAGAAGAGAAACTTGTCCTTGGCGGAGATCAAGCCGTTCTTCGTTGCGGCCTACGTCGAGAAACTGGGTACCACACACTCCAGGCCCTCCGTGAAACAACACCTGGCCGCTCTTCGCATGTTGTTCGACTATCTCGTGACAGGCCAGGTGATGTCGATGAATCCTGCGAGTTCCGTGCGAGGACCGAAACACGTAGTACGGAAAGGCAAGACACCCGTACTCAGCGCGGAAGAAGCTCGGGAACTGCTGGACAGCATCGACGTGGGTACGGTCGCGGGCCTTCGTGACCGGGCCCTAATTGCCGTGATGGTTTACAGCTTCGCGCGCGTTGGGGCAGTCGTGGCGATGAATGTTGAGGACTATTTCAGGCAGAGGAAGCGATGGTGGTTTCGCCTCCACGAAAAAGGTGGAAAACTTCACGATGTCCCGGCGCATCACCAGGCAATGGAATATGTCGACGCCTATCTCAAAGGTGCTGGGTTCCATGGAGAAGCAACGACTCCCCTGTTCCGAACCCTGGATCGCTGGGGAAAACTTGGTAGAGCCCGGCTCGGTCGCCGGCCGGCTCTAGCGATAGTGAAACGAAGGGCAAAGGCAGCGGGGCTCCCGTCTTCCATCTGCTGCCACACATTCCGAGCCACGGGAATCACGGCGTATTTGCTCAACGGCGGAACTCTTGAAAATGCTCAGATGCTGGCTGCGCACAGTTCGCCAAGTACGACAAAGCTTTATGATCGAACGGGCGATCAAGTGAGTCTAGACGAGATCGAGAAAATCGTGATCTGATTTTCACTAACAGTCAGCCTTCTGCCCATTTCAGAGCAGGATCACATCTCTTGCTGGGTCGCTTCACGAACCCTCCGCGGACGGGGCCATTATCGATTCCATGCGTCGCCGGATGCGTGTGGTCACTGGCTCCTCCGGGGAGCCACGGCGTTTCCAGATCCGCTGCGGCGCGGCATCAATCGTGTGCGCCGCTCGGAGGGCTTTTATCTGCTGGGCGAGTTCGGCCACACTCGGTGGTGGCTCGACATTTGGATCTGAAGTCGCACCGGAGAGGCCGGACTTGAGCTGGTCACGAAGGGCCGTCAACTGGCATAGGTAGAAATCGTGCAGGAATGGCTTGCCGAGGCGATTCTGGTAGTCGCGCAGCTGGGCCTGGGCGATAGCCAGGTCTTGTTGGACGCGGGCACATTCCGAACCGTAGTCCCCGACCAGCCGCTCAACGCCGTTCAGGATGGCTCGGGGGCCGTGGTGTTCTCGTGAAAGTGTGGACCGCCGGGTAATGGCACCTTCAAGGTAGACTTCAGGCGGCCATTGAGGATGAAGCACGAGCCCGAAGCGGAGACCAGAATACACACCCAAGGGGATACGCTGTTCTTCGCGGACCCATTTCGGCAAAGAGGTCAGACACTCGCCGAGGATGTTTACCGCGTCTTCCCGCACGGCGCTACGGTTGCCGATAATAATGGGCTCGGCGGCGTCTGCCGTGGCGGTGGCCATGTCAGCCGTGAAGGCCGCGATGCGTGTGGACATCTGCTCGATGGTGTTCGGTAAGTCACGCAGGTTTCGCCTGGCGAGATATTGTTCGTCAGCATGGTTCTTCTTCAGAATGGACAGCCGCTGCAGCTCGGCGTCGGCTTCTGCCAGGGTAAGGACAGCGGGGTTGCCCGACGCGATCGCCTTGACCTCGGCATAGGAGAGTTCCTGGCCCCCAATGTCCTCGGCGCGGCGGGCAGAGTTATCGCCGGTGATGACCTGGCCGATGAACCGCGCTTTGGTCTCCAGCGCTTGCCACATATAAGCATCAAAACTTCCTTCGGTGACGTAGCGGTAAACCGCCACTTCCTCATTCTCATTGCCCTGGCGCAGGATGCGGCCCTCACGCTGTTCGACCTCGGCCGGTTTCCATGGGGCATCCAGGTGATGGAGGGCCGCGAGGCGTTTCTGCACGTTGGTGCCCGTGCCCATCTTCTGTGTGCTGCCGAGGAGTACCCGGACCTGGCCGCCACGGACTTTCTCGAAGAGGGCCTGTTTCTTGGCGTCGGAGTCGGCGTCGCCGACGGCGGCGATCTGCTCACGAGGAATGCCGTTGGCCACAAGCTTCTTGATGATGTCAGCGTAGGCCGAGTACCCCCAAGGGGTCGGGTGAACTCCCATGTCGCAGAAAATCATCTGCGTACCGCGAGTCGCTGCGGTCCGGTTCCAGGTGGCGGCAACACGTTCCACAAGCGCGTTGACCTTCGAGCCAGGAAAATCGGGTGCCGTAGCGGACAGCATCCGGGCATCGGTGGCCAGCTTGCGGCCGTCGGTCGTGATAGTCAGCGCGTTATCTTCCCGCGGGTCCACCTTTTGGGAGCGGAGCCGTTCATAGCGTTCCACAAGTTTCTGCTGGAGTGCGTGCTGTTCATCCGACATCGGGCACGCAACGACCATGGGCTTGCCGCTTTCCAGGCGCGGCCGTGGCAAGTCAAGCATCTCAGCGGTCTGCACGTCAGCGAAAGCTCGGAACATCTGCTGGAGTTCGGGCAGGTTGGTGAAGCGGGCGAAGCGGCTCCGCGGCCGCAACGATGCGCCGTCCGGCGAGATTTCCGTCGTGTCGATCACTTCGCCGAATGTGGCCGCCCAAGCGTCGAAGTGCTCGAGTCCGCGACTTTTGAGTC
>DATDFW010000395.1:0-5197 GCA_036522375.1 Nitrospiraceae bacterium | reverse complement strand
TCTTCCCATGTCCGCGCATCGTCCCTGTCATCCGAGCTTCCCCCGTCATGAATTCGCCCTTGGGACCGAAGAATTTCAATACATCTTCGACGGGCAAGCCAGTCGCCCGAATCGACATCTCCGCATCGGCAGGCTGCTTGCGCGGCAGTTGCACCACAATACGGCCTGCGACCTCTCCATTGGCCGATTGGCCGGATACACGATCCAGATCGAGCATGCCATCTTGAATCATGATGCGGGCGGAGAGGCTCCCAAATTTGAGATGTTTGTAATGACCCCGCGCAATCGATGCGGTTGCCTGGACCTTGCTGGTGGCGGCAAGGGTTTCGAGGAACTCTCGAATCGGTGACCGCTCGGCTTTCGGAATGATGAGGTTAAGATCCATCTGATTGGATTCAATTTTGGCGCTGATCGTAGGTTTTATCGCCCAATTGCGGATGATCCCTTCCATCACAACATCACTGTCGAGAAGGCGAAAGGACAACCGTTTGATGTCTACGCCGTTCTTTACAAACTGCAGCCGCAAATACAAATCCTGGATCGGTCCTTCCGCCCCTTTGGCATTCATCAGACCGTTGGTCAACGCAAACCATCCTGTGGTTTTCCAATTTTTCCAATCAACATCCTTCCCTTTCATATCAAGCGACAATTCAAGATTCCCAGCCTCAAAACCTCCCTTCGCAATCCATTCAGGCACGCGGGACAATGACAGCGTGCCGGTCGAAAGCGCCGCGTCGATGGAGAATCGTTCCCCCAATTGAATCTTGCCTTTGACCGGCAGGCGGATCGGCGGCACGATCAGCTCGAGCCGGTCGAGCAAGACCCCTCTTGAGCCCTGTGGAATGGCTCCCTCGAATTCCACCGTCGCCTCAGCTCCGATCGGTTTTTCAACGAGATTGGGAAACATCACTTTTGATTCGGTCAAGACGATTTCGCCCCGTATATGCGGAGATAGAGTTGGCCCGGTCAACACGACGGCCCCATTGACGAGGCCATCGATGACGCCGGCTGAGATTGCTTTTGAGGGCAGCAACTTGACCATATGATCCGCATCGCCTTTGAATCGAATCAGCAAGTCCTGAAAGGTGCTACCACTACCCCCAGTCATGCCTCCGCTAACTTGCAAGGCCAGATCACCAAACTGCCCCGTCACTTGGTCGAAGTGAGTCCCACCTTCCGATAGCACGAACCGTCCCTGCAACCCGGTCAATCGCTCGGGCAACGACGGATTTGTCAAACTGATACGTTGAACGGTGATCTCTCCCCCGGCAAAGGTGACTCCACCTGGCTGATTGAGCGGACCAACCATACGGAACGTGGGCACGGCATCGCCTTCGACCTGACGCGAAGCGGCCAACAGACGCGAGAGCTGCTCCGACTTGACGGTCTTTGCGAGGAATTGCAAGAGGTCTGCGGCGGCCATTTCCCCGGTAATATCCATCTCAAGCCAAGGCCCGGCCTCCAAAAATGAGACGAGCGCCTTGCTCTCATTCATATGGATCGTGCCATAGAGTCCGCTCAGTTTCGACACCCTGATACGGCCAGCTTCGACCGATACCACTGCAGTCAAATCTTTCGCAGGGGTATGACTCTCGCCGATTAAAGCCTGGCCTTGCGTCACACGAAATTCCCCCGTCAATGAGAGCTGCGGCCCTTCCGCCACGGATCCAGTAACGGTAGCCGAGACAATCTCCACTCTGCCATCGATTTCCCGATCCTTGATCACCACCGGCAGCTGCGGATGCACCCACTCGGCCGGTAGTGTCGTGAGCAATTGGCTCAATTGAATCGGGGGTGCCATGAGAGTCAATGCAAACGTGGGTTGAGGGGTCAACAGACCGGCGAGGCTCGCCTGACCTGCAAACTTCAACTGTTCGAGGTTCGCGGAGAGATCGGACAACACCACATCATAACCAGCAACGCCAGGCACAGCCCGAATGTGACTGCGCATAGTGACGGCGCCCTGCACCTGTGAGTGAACCGACCGAGGTCCGAAGAAGTCTGCTACCTCTCGAAGATTCAGATTGGCCGCTTCGAGTGAGCCGTCGAATTGGAGTATGGTCTGCGAAGCAGCAGGATCATCCAGCGTCAACGTCTGCCGTTGGGCCGTGCTGATCGTCCCGACCAGGGAAACGGCAGACAAACCCTTGTCACCCGCATGACCGGCAGAGATCTTGAGATCCGCCTGTCCCCGTTCCGCTTTGATGAGCAGGGACATCTCGACCGACTCCAGCGTGATTGATCGTTCTCCGTCCGGACGTGCCTCGTCTATAATACGCAGCTTCCCGTTTACCAGTGTCGCTTCACGGATGTGGAAAATCCGGCTGATCGTCTGCACAGTATCCTGATCGGCCGACCCCCCTTGAATGATTTGATCGAGATTCCAGTGTCCGTTGCGATTGCGCCGAAGTGTTAATGTTGGTTCTTCAATAAACAGTCGCTTGCCCACCACCTGTTTGCGCAACAGCGGGAGAAATCGCAAGACCAAATCGAGCTTCTTGGCCGATAATATGACCTCCTCGGAGTTCAGGTCGTGAATCGCAACCTGGGTGAGTTCTAATCGGATACGGGGGAACAAGACCAGTTTAATGCGATGGACGTCAATCTTACGACCGAGACTCTGCTCCAACTGCTGAAGGAAAAAATCTTTAAGATAATCGTCGCCTGTCAGGTAGGGCGAGAATATGAGAAACGCGCCGCCGCCGATCAACAGAATGGTTATCAGGGCGACAACAACACGAGTTCGGACCACTCCTACTCCCTGGATGATCATGCCCGGTGGGTAAACTGCATTATTTCCGCGAGCGCGTCATCTTATCGAATCACCTGCATGAAATCTACTAAGTCTGTGTCTTGGCAGGGAATTCTCAACTTTTCACATTCAGGATTAGGGGATGAGGAAACTTGTCAGCTTACAAGCGAACTCGGTGGACGGGACATACTCTGTGGAGACGTTTGAATGGGAGAGAACGTGACATGGAAAGCGATTCCTTGGATAACGACGCTGTCGTGGCAGACCTTGGGCGGGGCGAGTGCCAAGCCAATTGATTTAGCGTTCTGTACTGGAAGCGATTGAGTCAGAGGCGATTCTTGTCAAATCGATCACAAGTTCATCATCTCTATTGGCCAACAATGTATCCCAGAGGCTGTGCTGTTGGGGAATCGTCGCCTCAGCTGGATTGAAGTATAAGGAAAATCCTTTGGCGGCCGTCGGCCGCATGGGGTAGCGCCGATCATAGATCATCCCATAGGTCGGAATGCCGTAGACGATCTGCCAGTTGCCCAAAATGAAATGCAGCGCTGTGCCATGGATATAGAGCCCGCCTGTGGTGATGACGCGTTTGACGGATGTTCGCGGTTGGCTGAGATAAAACGTCACGCGCTCGTTCGGTTGGGCGAGGGCGAAGGCCTCGACGATCTGCTGAGACAAGAGGGCGAGCTCTTCAGGTCGAAAGGCCGGCATCAGCGGCGCCTCACCTTGCAGCCAGTTCTGTAACCAAATCCGGTGTTCTTTGACCGAGATATTGCCAAGAATACGAGCCAACTCCTCGGCACGCATTATTTTCGGATGCGCATGTGCGCTGGGAGGCCACTCTGGCAAGACTGAGTCATCCACCTCCAGTCGTACATAATTGACAGGATCTTCATAGACCGCCCGGTACGGCACCATTGGAATGGCGCAACCGAACACAAACAAACAGGTTGAGGCTAAGATCGAGGCTAAGCACAGCTTGAAAACACGCATGCTCGACATCAACTCTAGCCTTCTGACACCGTGACCGTCATCTCAACCCGTTCGAGGGGATTCTCACGACCGTCCCGTTTCATGTTCACCACTTTATCCGCGACGTCCATCCCGCTGATCACTTCACCAAATGCCGTATAATGCCAATCAAGAAAATTGGCATCCGCGACGCAAATGAAAAACTGTGAGCCAGCGCTGTCAGGATCGTTCGACCGCGCCATGGACAGCACCCCTCGCTTGTGTGGCTTGCTGTTGAACTCGGCCTTGACCTTGTGTCCAGGTCCTCCCATACCATGCGACGCACGGTCAGGGTTCTTGCTGTTCGGATCGCCACCCTGGATCATGAACCCGGGAATGACTCGATGAAACGTCGTGCCGTTATAGAAGCCGTCTCGGGCCAACTTCGTGAAATTCTTCACATGCCCTGGCGCCACATCATGAAAGAATCGCAACCCAATCTCGCCTAGATGCGTCCCTTTGCTGCTGACGGAAATGGTTGCCCGTGTTTTCTCCGTAGGCTCTGACATCGTCCTCTACCCTTTCTTGGTTAACGAAAACGGAAAGGCGCGGGAGCCTCCCCTCCCTCAAGACCCTGATTGATGGGACTCCATGTCCGTCCGTCATCGTCGCTTCGGAATGCCCCGTCGCTCGTCCCGACATAGAGCACTCCGGCGCCGGATTCGATCAAGACTTGAATCGCCATACTGGTCAACCCTTTATTGAGAGGCATCCACTGACGCCCCTTGTCGGTTGTTTTGAAAATGCCGTGCCCCGTCGCCACAAAAAGCCCCCGGCTGTTGAACAAAATCCCTCGAATTGAATCGTTCGGGAGCGCCCTGCTGATGGGTCGCCAGGTAATGCCTCCGTCGGCACTGCAAAAGACCCCTCCATCGAACGTGCCTGCATAGATGCCACCCTCGGGATCGATCGTCAACACTCGAATAAAATTCTCCGTCATCCCTTCATGATCCTTGAGTGCATTTTGCTGCCGTACCCAGCCGGTCGAGTGGGCCTTAAATCGCACGATGCCCTTTCCAGAGGTTCCAGCAAACAGCGTTCCATCGGACGAGAGAGCCAAGGCATGGACCAGGATATCGTCGAGTCCGGTTGTGACCACCGACCAGCGGTCGGCGGCGAATCGATAGACCCCATCGCTCGTGCCCGCATATACCCCGTCACCAACGGCAAGAAGGGCCTTGACCTCCAGGCGTTTGAGCCCGCTATTAATCGCCTGCCAGCTCTTCCCTCGATCACGCGAACGAAAGACTCCACCGCGAAAGGTGCCGACATAAATCGCGCCATCCTTCCCCGTGGTGAGTGTCAGAATAAATGGGTCGGTCACACCCTGGCCGGATTTCGTCCAGGTGGCGCCACGATCTTCGCTGATGAATAGGCCAAGGCCAAATGAGCCGGCATAGACCATATCGTCTCCGACAGACGTGAGTGCCTGAA
>DATDFW010000394.1:0-7900 GCA_036522375.1 Nitrospiraceae bacterium | reverse complement strand
AACCGATACCTTGTACTCCGGACATTGTGAGCTCTCATCCGCACTGGAGGACAAGAGTTCATTCACATCCGAGGCCGGAAAATGAAAACTGGTGAAGAGACAACCAGAAGCGTCTTGAGGATGTTCGGCTTGGGCGGCAATACTGGGCGACAGGCTTCGAGAGCCTCCGCGAGGTCGGGATTGTTTCGAATCGTCATCGAGCCACCTCGTCGAGTCCTACATGGGCTCTCAATTTGTTGTAGTCGAATGCTGCGTGGCCCACACGTCTCATTCCAGGGTCGTGACGCTCCATGTCGGCGATCAAGGCGGCGACTCGCTCACGACCGGCTGCTGAGGCTGCGACAGAACGAGGCATCTGATCCCCCAACGATGGGCAGGCCCTTTCCGCCCACTCTAGGTATAGGGTCTCTAAGAATCCGTTCAAGAGAGACCGATCTTCCTCCGCTGAAATCACCAATGTAAGAGGCTTTTCGGTTGCCAACTCTGATTCTTTCAGTTGCCGGGGTGGTGGCGCATAGGTCTCGCCCCGGAAATGAAGAGAGAATCCGAACGTCGCCGCCAGCTTGTGCTTGATGGTATCGAGCCGTTCTCTTGAATCGCACTCGACCCACAACTGGGTCGCCGTGAGAATTAATCGTGCGACCACGGCTGATTGTAGAGCGCCCCATGCCTCCCGCAGGATGAAATGCTGCGCGTCCTTCGACCCTGACGTTCCACCACTGGAAGACCCCGCTGCTTCCCGCTCGAATCCTTCAAAGCCTGTGAGCGTTTCACGTATGTATCCGTACTCGTTATGCTCGTACAAAGCCAACGTATACAGATAGGGTTGCTCCCCTTTGAACACATAGCGAATATGCACGACCGCGTCGAGGAGCGCGGCAAACCGCATGCGGGCGAATGTCCAGAGCAATACATATCCATAGCGCTTGGCGAATTCCGGCCAATCACCCAGTTCGAAGGAGCCGGCAGAAATCTCCACCTGTCGTCGATAGTCGAGCGTGGCGTTCAGCAGGCCCTTGCCATCCTCGTTGGATAACACGATTGCAGCGCCTGCGATCACCGCCCGCTCCGACTCCACATCGCCGGGCTCGCGAATCAGCCGCGTGAGCAGGATCTGTCCCGGTTGTAGTGCAATGCGAAACGGTCCATCGGGGACACGATAAATCCGCGCATTTCCTATCGAGCGGAAGACCAGACGCCGGCCCTCTTCATCGAGCGACAGGAATTCGACCAAATCGAGAAAGGAATGCTTCAGCGGATCCAACCACTCCCGCTCTTCTTGCGGAATATGTTCCGTGATGACGTCGCGCAGTTGCTCGATCAACGTCAGTTGTCCGTCCTGCGGATAGAAGTCAGCGTAGAGGAAAAGGTTGGCTAACTCCGTTTCCTGCGGCAGGGGGGAGAGAAGCGACCCCCTACTACCCTCAAAATAGGGCTGGAGGGCGAGCCGCAATGCGATCTGCCGCTGCCCAGCCGCTCTCGGTTCCAATGAAAGGATTTTCAGCCGAGCGAGCAACGCATCGAGCGACGGGATAAGAGGGAACCAGAGACCGAAGGTTGCTTCACTCCCGAGCTTCATTAATGTTTTCTCTCACTATGAGCAACCGCTCCTTAGTTAAGTAGCTCGTACAGAGGATCTTTCTGTTGAAGTCATCCGGTTATGGCCGGGTCCGAATTTTGTGTTACGAACCGCAATGACAGGACAGCGGGCTTTTCGCAGGACGGCCTCCGCCACGCTGCCGGAGATGACGTGCGAGATCCCGCGGCGCCCATGCGTGCCCAAGACGATGAGGTTGCAGCGTAGGGTCTTGGCGGAATCCAGGATTGAATCGGACGGGAGGCCGCCCCGCAGTTGAGATTCCATCGGCACATGTGAATGCTCGTGGGAGGATATCAATCCCTCCAGTCGTTTCGTCCAGATCTCACGCTCCTGTTCGCGTGTCCTGCTATGACTGAAAGTAAAGTCCAAACCGTACGACACGGGCTCCAAGACATGCAGCAACATCATCGAAGCCTTTGCCTGCTGCGCCACCACGACCGCGTACTCCAAGGCATCGAGGGAACACTCGGAAAAATCGACCGGCACGAGGATCCGTTCCAGCGCGATGTGCCTTGAACGAGCGCCATCGCCCTCAGCGTCCGACGGCTCCGTTCTCACGGTCATGACTGGGCAGGGGGCTCCGCGGATGACACGCTCGGCGGTACTGCCCAGCAAGACGTGCGCAAGGCCGGTCTTCCCTCTGGTCCCTACGACGATGAGGTCTGAATCCTCCGCCCTCGCCGCCGTGATGACCTCTTCACTCGGAATCCCCGTCGCTATCCGCGTCATCAACGCAATGCCTCGCCGCTCCGCACGGCCTTTGAGGTCGACTAATTGCGACGACGCCTGCTTGAGCAGATCTGCTAAGTATTCACGATTGACGGGATAATCAGGATTGAGCTCCGGTGGAAATTCCGCGACGCTGAGCACCGTCAACGAAGCCCTCCAGGAGTAGGCGAGAGCGTAAGCATAGTCTTCCGCCCGTCGGGCCCACTGTGAAAAATCCGTGGCCAACAAAATTCGCTTAATCACTGGTAGTCTCTCCTCCTCTACTCCCAGCCCTTAGCGGGCTTTTTCAGCAGCCCGCTTGCTTACACCGCCTCCGCGCTGAGCAAGAGCAACTCACCAGTCATGTTCGGATGGATTGAGCACCGGAACTCATATCGGCCAGGCCGAGACATGTCGAACCGAATGACCGCATCCCGTTTCGGGTTGAGAAATACTCCGCCCAGGCCTCGCCCATAGACGGTCACTCCGTCCTTCTCAATCTGAGTGGGAAGGCCCTCGAACATGTTCGAACCAAAGTCGTGCCGTTCGGCATCCTCATTCCTGATCCTAATCACGGTAGGAAATCCGAGGCGAAGCACCACCTGTTTGGTCACGTATTTGAAATCCTTGATCGTGACTTCGACGGCTTGTTCCGATTGAGCGAGGACCGGGCCTCCCGCCTCCCACCAGAACCCGCATGTGATGACAAGCACTAGCATCCATCCCCACTGCTGCGCCATATGACTTCTCATGCACACCTCCATTGGCAGGTTGCTGAAAAAGCCCGCCAGCGTATCGGAAGGTTGAGGCTGAGGCTAAGGTTGAGAAAACGAGAGATTCATCGACACTTAACCTTAACCTCGACCTCAGCCTCCTTTAGGTGGTGCGGCCTTGCTGCACGGCCTTTTTGAGCAACCTGCAAAAATGTCATCCTGTCGTGTCACACCTGCCAGCGTAGTTTTTCTACGACCGCCAATTCGTTTGCGACATCATCGTTTCGGCTTGGGCGACAATGGAACCGTCAATACCGGACAGCCTGCGGTCCGCACCACTTTTTCTGCCGTACTGCCGAAAAAGATCTTGTCCACGTTCCCTGAGCTCCCGCCATAACTTCCCATCACCACCAAATCCACTTTCTCCATCCGGGCCGTTTTCGCAATCTCCACAAAGGGTCCGCCCTCCAGTACAAGTCGTGTCACCGTCACACCCTTGACCGCCTCTGATTCGAGCAACCGCCGCACGTTTAGTCGCGCATGATGGCGCAGCCGACGCTTCTGGCCGGGTGCGTCTGAAGGCACTGCTAATAAGCCCATCTGATTGAAAGTCGCGAGGGTACCGGTGTCGATCACGTGCAGCAGTAACAGCTCTGCCTGAAATGTCTTGCCAAGGGTCAGCGCGACGCGGAAGGCTTCTTCTGAACAAGGAGAAAAATCAATTGGCACCAGGATCTTTTTGAAAAACGATTCAGTCATGCAGCCTCCTAAACGTCGGACTCTTCCTCTATACAGCAAGGCCGGTGCCATCTGATCCCGGCTGGGATTGATCCCGAATAGCTTTATGGAATCAAAGTGTTTCTCTCTCGTGTCAGAATCGCAAACATCCGCCTTCGGCTCTTTACTTATTGAGCGGGGGTGTCGTGCTACAGTGCGGTTTTTCACTCTGTAGCAAAAGGCAACATACAGCATGAATCCCTTTGCCTCTTCAGGCTTTGCAGCTCAGCCCTCATCATGCTTCCGATTCAGCCCCGCGCAACAATTTTGCTGCCAGCCACCTCCAACAGGGAAGGGTGGCCATGCCTTCTGCTTGATCTCATGAAGCCAAAGACAGCCACGCAAGCTGGTTGGGCCCGTCTCGCAATCGAGAACGCTGGCAAATCTCGTCTGTATCGTGCTAAGTCCGCGCGAGGATGACGGCGGCAAACAGAATAGCGAGCGCCACCATAAGCGAGAAGCGAGCGATCCAGGAAGACCATACCGCCAGGGTGTGATCAAGTCTGGTGCGGCTGCCTGTGGTGACCTGTAGAGTCCGCGCGATACGCGGCCCGAGGATGAAGTCGTGGATCAGGATCAAGATCAATAGCATGGCCACAAGCCCCAGCTTGGTCGCCAGAATCCCCGGCCATCCCGATGGGTCCGCAATTGGAATTCCCCGCTCACTCAGCAGCAGAGGTCCCGTCAACAAGAGAACAGCAATCGCACCCCAGACCACCGTGCGGAATCGCCATGCGATGATTCGAAAGAGAACTGTCCTCTGTGACATGAATGACTCCTGCTTGAGCACCGGCACCAACACAACCGACAGGAACAGCATACCGCCGATCCAGGTAATCGCAGCGAGCAGATGGAGCCAAACCAGCAGGACCATCATCGTCACTGCCAATTCACTGTCGGTCCTTCGGAGATTCAGACTCGATGGTAGGAAGTGCTTGTCCGGCGCGTTCGAACTGTCCCAATAACAGTTCGGTCTCTGTCAGAACTTGGTTCGGAGCGATTGGGGTCTGGCATTGTCATGTGTCCAGGCCCCAGAAATCTGACTACTTCAGTTCTCACCGCACTCTGCCGACGGAGGATGTTCCGGATCGGGCAGAGGATAGCGATCCGTTGCCAGGCGGCAACATCACAGCGCGCTTTCCCCCGTCTCGCCGGTTCTGATCCGCAACACAGATTCGAGATCCGACACGAAAATCTTCCCGTCTCCAACACTACCGGTCTTCGCGGCACGCGCAATGGTTTCCATCACGCGCTTTACCATGTTGTCCGCGACATACAGTTCAATCTTCACCTTGGGTACAAAATCGGTCGTATACTCGGCGCCTCGGTAGGTTTCGTGACTCCCCTTCTGGCGTCCGAATCCTTTGACTTCCGAGACCGTCATCCCCTGCACACCTATTTCCACCAACGCAGCCTTGACGTCATCCAACTTGAACGGCTTCACGATGGCCTCAATCATCTTCATGTCGATGCCCTCCCTTCAGGCTGACCGTCCCTGGAATTGCCCGCATGATCGTCGGTCGATTGTATCATGGTCCGTTTATGAATGGGCACGCGCGTCATGCTGGCTGAGATCATTCTCTCAGGACCTCACCTGTTCGAATCAAGTCCCAGCTTCCACATCAATCGTCAGAAACCGACCGATCGGTTCCTATCAGACACAGCTCTGAAAAAATCCGATGTCGATTGTTTTTCTGCAATCTGAGGATGGAGAGAGAATCAGCAAGGTCGACTTAGCCCATGTTGTTTCCAATCACGTTCCAATTGAATGTATCGGCTCCTATGCAGCTGATCGCGCTTTGAGAGCATGATTGAGAGGGAGCAGCCCCAACTCACAAATCTGGCGAACTGCTCGGTCATCACTTATTTCGCCTTGAAACGAAACCCCAATGACACCGTCCCGTTTGCCGCCACCATCACATCTTGTACTTTCTCTCCCAGGATCGGATGCCAGGCCTTGATGCGATAGGTGCCGGCCGGAACCCCCTTGATCGCAAAGCTCCCATCCAGCCCAGTGATGGCATAGTACGGATTATCCACGGCAAGCCCATGCCCCTGCATGTAGGGATGCATCCCGCATTGCATGATGACCCCCCGTCGGTTGCCGGTGAACCGAACCAGATCGCTGGTCCCGCCTTTGGTCAGGGTCGGACGGTGAAACATCATGAAAATATGTTCCCACTCCCGTTCATAGACTTGGAGGTCGTGGGCGATGGTATCGAGATTCTTCACCGTGATGGGATGCTGATCTCTCATAACCGAGACGAACGGAACGAACTGACAGATATTCGTCTCCAGTTTCGTTTCCTCGAACTCGAACGGCTTTCCTTTCTCGATTCCTTGGATGGTCACGATGACATCCTTCAGCCCATGTTCAGGACCCACGACCACCTCTCGAAGCAGCAAGTAGCCAGAGCCATCCGATAGGGCGCCACAGTAGTCTTGATCGGGATACCGCCGAAGTTCAAAGGAGGTGGGCTGCGGAAGTTGATCGAAAAACTGCACGGTCCCTGTCACCCCACCACCGTTCAACACAGTGGATTCCTCGTAAGCCCAGGTTGTGATCGAGCCGCAGGTCAATATGATCAAGAGGACCGAGCAACGGATGAAAGTTCTCATACAACAGCCATTCACAGTCATATTCACCGTCCAAATGAAAAAATGCACGAGGGGGACATACATGTTCCCCCCAACGATTCGAATACTGTTACGGCTTTGCGCCCGGCACGGTGGCGTCTTCGTTTCATCAATGAGACGCCACCGTCCGCAGGCTTATCTTCAACGCGTTGACATTCGCGAAACGGTTCCACCAGCATTCTCACTCTCCGCCCTCTTGGTCGGTGGAACTTGCGGCATCAACGGGAGAACCCGCTGATCTTCAACCGGAAGTACCTTGAAGAGGCCCCACTGCCCGGCATTGGCGAACGCCGGACGTTGGTTCTTCCACAGATAGTCGCCAACGATCCTATTCGGACCTCCGGCTCCACCGGTGAGATAGGCGTTGATCACCTCGGACCCACCGAACTCCATGGTGCTGACTTGGTCGGCACCCTGCATATACGGCTCGTGCGGCCACTCGTGGCCGTCGACGGTAAACAGCTGGACCTGTTCGTTGAACGCGCCCAGCACATGTATGGCCACCGGATCCCCGACATGTGCCTGCAGCAACGGCGTAGATGGAGTGTCTCCGGCCTTCACGCAACTGAAGATTTCCGACACGTCACAGCCTTTTTCTATTCGCCAGGCAGTCGGTTCAGACCGGTAGTTGACCGCCGTGATGCCGGCCACCTGCTGGATATAGGGCATGAAACTGACGCCCACGATGTTATCCTCATCCTGGAACATCAACGAGAAGTCGCGGTAATTCTTCCGGCTTTCGTTCCCCGGAATCGTCCGATCCACGAGCACGTCAGCACGCCAGCTGCTCTTCATCGTGATGTCTTCGCCTGTCACGGGCTCGCGGTAGCGCGATCCCTTTGGGCCGACGATGATGGAACCGAATAGGCCATTTCGTGGATTCTCGACTACGTTTCCCCAATCCTGGATGAGAGCAGCCAGTTCTCCATACTCCGGATGGGCATAGAAGGTGTAGGTCTTGCTCTGCCCGGGGCCGACCGTTTGATCGCCAGGATTGTTACCGACATTGGCACCGAACGAATCCTTCGGATTAAACGCCATCATATCCACATGGAATCCCGCCCGTTCCTTTGCCATCTCATTCTTCAGATTGATCTTCACGCAATCGCCAACGTTGACATGCAAGGTCAGAGGGCTCGGCCTCAACTCTCCGGCCTTCACCCGACCACGATCACCCTCGAGCACATACATCTTGCCCTGCTCGTTTCCAAATACCATTTTCCGTTCCAGATCGACTTCCATCACACCAGGCACACCTTCGTGGTACCGGATGTTCTGGTCGATCGCCGACACGTTGAAGGTCTTCACGGACGCGTCCGACGGACAGATTGACGGTGCGGACTTTTCAATCTGCTCACGGCTTGGCAACGGTTTCAAATCTCCTTGCAACTCGTCGAAGACCCGGAACAAACCCCAACTGCCTTCGGTGAAGTGAGAGGCGCGGCCACTATAATAGAGATAGTCT
>DATDFW010000393.1:0-7501 GCA_036522375.1 Nitrospiraceae bacterium | reverse complement strand
GCTCGCCTTGCGGTGGCCGAAGCCGTGAGGAATCTGGTCTGCTCCGGCGCGGAGCCGATCGGGCTCACAGACTGTTTGAACTTTGGGAACCCCGAGCGGCCTGAGATCATGTGGCAGTTTGTGCTGGCGATCGAGGGGATGAAAGATGCCTGCGAACATTTCACAATTCCCATCGTCAGTGGCAATGTGAGCTTCTACAATGAGACCAATGGGCTCTCGATTTATCCCACGCCGATGCTGGGGATGGTGGGTCTGATCGACTCAGCCGATAAGACGATGACGCAGTGGTTCAAACAGAATGGCGATACGATTCTCCTCCTGGGCAAGACGCGGGAGGACTTGGGCGGCAGTGAATATCTGAAAGTGCTCCATCACCGGGAGCAGGGATCGCCACCGTTCCTGAGTCTGGAAACGGAGAAAGCGCTTCATGATTTCATCTTGAACATGATTCGCGAGGGAATAGTGCAATCGGCCCATGATTGCTCAGACGGCGGATTGTCTGTCGCATTGGCCGAATGTTGTATCTCTGCCCCGGACGTGAGACGAGGGGCTGTGGTAAGATTACCTGTTGATGTCTTGCGCCGCGATGCCCTCTTGTTCGGCGAGAGCCAATCACGAGTCGTCCTTTCGGTGAAGGCCGAGATGGCCGACTATGTATTGACTCGGGCCTTAGACTCCGGTATTCCAGCGATGAAGATGGGGACGGTGGGAGGCGACCGGTTCATCATTGATGTGGAAAAGGGGCAATGGAGCGAGGGCTGTCGCATCGACCTCCCGATCGACGAACTGTACAGCCGGTGGGCCTTTTCGATTGAACAGACGCTGAACCATACGTGAAACGTACATCGTGAAACGGTCAAGCATGGATACACGTCGAACCAAGAGAGAACTTCCCATCGTTTCACCTCTCACGTCTCACTTTTCACATGAGAGCCCCGATAAGTTTCATGATGAATGTGCCGTCTTCGGGATTTACGGCCACAAGGAAGCGGCAAATCTCACCTATCTCGGATTGTATGCCTTGCAGCACCGTGGACAGGAAGCCTCCGGTATCGTCTCGGGCGATGGCGAGGAGTTTCACGTCCATAAGGGGAAGGGGCTTGTCGCGGACATCTATAATACCCGCGTGCTTCAGCAACTAACCGGCTCGATAGCCATCGGGCACAATCGCTATTCCACCGCCGGAGGGAACGATCTCAAGAACGTACAGCCGCTCTCGGTCAACTTTGCGTTTGGGAATCTGGCGCTTGCCCATAATGGTAATCTCATCAATGCTCAAGTGCTGCGTCATGAACTCGAAGCGTACGGTGCCATCTTTCAATCCTCCTCGGACAGCGAAGTCATCATCCATCTGATCGCCCATTCGAGAGCCGACACGTTGCTGGCCCGCATTATCGACGCATTGACTCAGGTGCGTGGGGCGTTTTCGATCGTTTTACTGACGGACGAAGGAATCATCGCGGTGCGCGATCCGCATGGGTTCCGGCCGCTCTGTCTTGGTCGATTGGGTAATACCTACCTTGTGGCATCGGAAACTTGTGCGTTCGATCTGCTGGGAGCTGACATTGTCCGCGAGATCGAGCCCGGCGAGTTGATCGTGCTGAATGACAAGGGCGTGACGAGTCACAAGCCATTTGCGCCGGTCAGTCCGGCCATGTGTGTCTTTGAATATGTGTATTTTGCGAGACCGGACAGCAAAATCTTCGGTGCGAACGCAGTCTATGGGACGCGCAAGGCTTTGGGTAGGCAGCTGGCGAAGGAATCGTCGGTGCCGGCGGATATCGTCATCCCCGTGCCGGATTCGGGAGTGCCTGCCGCGCTCGGCTATGCCGAGGGGGCGGGGATTCCATTCGAACTCGGGCTGATTCGGAATCACTATGTCGGACGTACCTTCATTGAGCCGGAACAGTCGATTCGCCATTTCGGCGTGAAGGTGAAGCTCAATGCCGTGCCGGAGGTGTTGGAGGGAAAGCGGGTGGTCGTAGTCGATGATTCTCTAGTGCGAGGTACGACGAGCCGTAAAATTGTGAAGATGCTCCGCAATGCCGGGGCTAAGGAAGTGCATGTGCGCATCAGCTCGCCCCCGATCATCTCTCCCTGTTTCTACGGTATCGACACACCGACGAGGAAAGAACTGATCGCCTCCAGCCACACGACCGAAGAGATTCGGAAATACATTACGGCAGATAGTCTTGCCTATTTGAGTCTCGATGGCATGCTGAACGCCTCCCCCGGCAATCCGAGCCAGTATTGCAATGCCTGCTTTACTGAACGCTACCCTATTCCTCTGACCCGCGCTGAGGAATGGCAGCTGGGTCTTTTCGAGTCCTCCATTTAGCATCCTGTATTCCGACACGAATCAGTTTGAAGCCTGATTGTTTCGAAAGCTTCGTCGTGAAAGAGACTGGGAGGGGGACTGGGGAAGATCCTAGGTCCTAGAGTCGGCTGCCCGTGCGATCCTAGCCCTGAATAGTAATACATGCTACGAAAGTAGGGGGAGAGGGGCTACTATTAGGTATCTTGCCGAAATGGAGACAGCCCTTCAATCTAACCAAGCGACCGATGGGGCGGGGGAGCCAATGCGCAACATGGCGGCTGCTCAGCGGGCACAGGTATCGCTTGCGCGGTGTCCATGGAATTAAAGGAAGATCTATTGTCAGACTAAGGAGAGCGGCTGTGTTGGATCCATTGCAAGCGACTCTACCCTCCGGCTCAGAGCTTGCCGTCGACCGCTCGATGCTGGATCGAATCATTCTCCGACCCAGCCCCGATGTGCAGAGTGCGAGTATGGAAGGCGAGACGGTGCTATTGGATCTGAGCACCGGGCGGTACTACACACTGAACCGGCTAGGCAGCTTCATCTGGGAGCACTGTAACGGCCATAGCTCCATCAGCGATATTCATACGATTCTGTGCGACCGCTTTGATGTCGCGTCCGAGCGGGCCCTGGACGATCTCGTTGCTCTGGTGAACCAATTGGTTCGGGAGGGATTACTACAACACGAAAGGAGGTGAGAACGGATGAGTGAAAAAAAGGAGATGTATGTCCAGCCGGAGCTCGTGACGCACGAGTTGCTGCGGGACATAACCGCGAGGGCTTCTGGCTTTAGTCCTGGGAACTCAGCATTTGGCCATGCTCACGGCAATCACTAACATAAGCCTTCGGGGGCTGGTCGGGTCATGAGACCTCGGCCAGCCCTCCTTCTCTACGTGTACCAATCTGTAGTACTGCCAGATCGCCATATCAATCACCGTATGCGGCGAACCTCATGACGACGACAATGCTCGAAAAACCTGCAACCGAATATCTGTTTTCTCTCTATGGCACGCCGGTGAGATATGTTACGGCATCGCCCCTGTTGGCTGCACCGGTGAACGAGTTGCTGAGGCATTTTCGGCAGGGCTCGCTCGATGAGTCAGCCCCGCTCACGTTATGCTTCCGGGCTGTGCAGGACCGAGCAGAGATTCCAGTGACGATATCTTCATCTGCGAGTCAACTATCTTCCGGAACGGGATCAGCGGTCGAGGGTCGGCAAGAGACGGGGTTGCCCTACGAAGTGATGCAAGACGGAGAGCGCTTGATTGTAGACTTTTTCGGTGCCGGAATCCTGGTGATGGATGGAGCCCAGAGTACAGCTGACGGCTATCTGATCAAGCCGGAAACCATGCACACGAACTTGATCGAATATTTATTTCACCTCGCCTTGATCGAACTCATACGACGCCGTGGGCTGTATACGATCCACGCGACCGCGCTGGAAAAAAATGGGCGTGGGGTCCTGATTCCTGGAAATAGCGGCCGTGGCAAGACGACGTCCTTTATCTCACTGCTCCGCTCAGGCTATCGTTATCTTTCGGATGATCACCCGTTGATTCGAGATGCTGGGACGCATGTGGAAGTGCTCCCCTTCCCCGTCAAGATTAAAGTAACCGAAGCGACAATCGCCTTTTTCCCGGAACTGCGAGATGCGTCTGATCACATACTCCTTCCTGGTTCGCCCAAGCGAGCCTTTCATGCCGAGAATCTGTATCCGACCTCGACGGGCGATTGCTGTCAGCCGACCATAGTGCTATTCCCCCATGTCGTCGAGGCTTCTCACAGTCACCTCGAACTCCTCCCCAAGAGCCGAGCTCTGGAAGTCCTCCTCCCACAGGCGTTATTAGTCTACGATCCGGAGGTGGCCAGAAGAGAATTTCAAGTCTTAGCGAGACTGGTGCGGCAGGTGGACTGTTATAGGTTGCACTTCGGCCGGGATATCCTCGACTTGCCGAAGCTGATCACGCCGCTTCTTGAGTCGGGAAGATGACGACAACCAAGCAGTTTTTGTTGCGACCGGAATCGGAGCTCTTGCTCTGGTGTGCCCGTACGACCGTGACACAGGAGTTCAAAGAACGTATCCGGCAGAGAGTGCAAGGGTCGCTTGAGTGGGGAATCGTCCTTGATCTGGCTCGATATCATGGTGTTGGCCCACTGCTGTGTCGAAATCTGTCCACGCTTTGTTCCGACCTCGTGCCGGCCGAATCATTGACTCGATTACGCCAGAGGACCCATGCCGGTGCCTTGCTCAACCGGGTGCTCGCCCAAGAACTCGTCGTCTTATGCGAGGCGTTTGCCGCGCATGGAGTGCCAGTTATTCCTATCAAAGGGCCGACCCTGGCGGCCTCGGTCTATGGCGATCTGACGCTTCGTGAATTTAGCGACTTGGACCTGCTTGTTCCTAAGGACTCCATCGCTGAAGCGCAGCCTGTCTTGCTGGCCCAGGGATATGAAAGAGCAGACCCGTCCTCTGATGGGCCTTACCATGTGTTTCTCAAAAAGCACACACTCTGTCGCGTCGATCTCCAGTCGGTAATGCAATCCGAACACTTCATGTTTCAGTTGGATCGACCGGAGTTCTGGCAGCGTCGAACAGCTGTTCAGTTTGCGAACAAAACGGTGCAAGGATTGGCACCGGAAGATCTGTTAATCGTCCTGTGCGTCCATGGGTCAAAGCATGCATGGGAAGCGCTCAAATGGGTATGCGATGTCGCCGAGCTCCTTCGCACATATGATCACTTGGACTGGAATCAGGTCTTCTCGAGCGCATCGAGGTGGCGCTGCCGGCGTCTGGTGTACATGGGATTGTCGCTCGCGCATCGGGTGTTGGATGCCCCGCTACCCGAAGCGGTGCTCGCGCGGATATACGCCGATTCAGATGTGCAGATGTTTTCCCACCGGATGCCATCCTCTCTTCTGGCAGATCGCCTTGCCGGTGTGGGTGAGGCACAGGCAGTTGCGCTCCATTTCTCGCTGAAAGATTCGTGGTGGGAGCGCTGGCGATTTGGACTGATGCTATGTCTATATCGGAGTCCTATGGTCACGACCACTCCAGCCTGGTTTCGCTGGCACACCTCCCTTTCGCGTTTCGCTCGACTCGTTTCCCTCCTTCATTGGATTATGAAGATTCTGCTCCCCTCGACGATTCGGGGTGCGATCAACCGTTGGGTCCAGCAGCACAGTGGTTAGTTCATCTTCTGGTTGGAACATTTTTGGAGGCATATCCGTCTATTCCCACACAGAAATGGTCCAGTGTGCCGTGCCTCGCATGCCTTGCAGAGGCTTCAATTGCTCTGCCAAAGCAATCGGACATCACGGCCCATAGTCTTGACCGCGTGGCTCGACGGATATTGAAACCCCTAGAGCATGTGTACATAGGATTTGGAAAAGGTGAATGCTAGAATTCTCGTTGAGGCTTGCTATATTGAATCCATCATGATCCGACTCGTGAAAAAGTATGGGACTGTGCTACGCGCAGGCCTGGTGGTGTTGCGGGTGCGTGTCTTGTTGCGGGTCAAGAGTTTGCCTCTAGTGCTGGACCGATTGAACCCTCGCTCAATGGCGGGAGGGCTTGATGAGGCAGTGATGGGTGATCTGGTTTACTATGTGGATCGTTGGCTTCAACTCTTTCCCTATAACACAAAAGGAAATTGCTTTCCACGGTCACTGTCTCTCTATTGGTTCGCTCGACGATTGGGATATCCAGTAGTTTTTCATTGTGGGGTAAGAAAAGAATTGTCGAATCTCGACGGCCATGCCTGGCTCACATTGGATCACCAGCCTTTTCACGAGACCGGCCAGTATTGGCAAGATTTTACCGTCACCTTTTCGTATCCTCCGGATCCCGCAGCCGGCGTGAGGCAGGATTCCGCCATCGGGCGTCAAAAAGAAAGGACGACGATCTCCTGAAGAAACATTTTTCATTACCTATCCCTGTCACCATGAGCATCATCCTGAATCGCATACGCCCGTTCATCCGAACGGTTGGGGGTTGGGCGGGTGAGAAGTCTGGCCTTTTTTGGGCATACTGCGGGAAGGTTCTCCTGTAGTGTCACACCTGCGAACCATCATACTTCAAGCCTACAAACCACCTAGTTTGTTTGCAGCCTGCTGGAGGCTGGATCTGCCATCCAGGCTTGGTCCGCTCAATTCTTGTGCCTCCTGCGAATCGCTGCTGCCATTGCCCATGAAAAAATCTGCGTGGTAGGATAGCGCCACTGTGTGACGATTGTTGAATTCGTGAATGGAGAATGAAGAAACAGCCGTCCGATCACCATTGAACATTGCGTGAAAGGGGTTGCTATGAAACGCATTGCCATCATGCTGAGCATTGTACTCGTTCCATTGTTTGCAGCCCACCTGGTGCTTGCGACGGGATTGTTCAAGGTCGGCGAGAAGGCTCCTTCATTTACCTTGACGGCGATCACCGGCGAGACGTTGGGGTTGGATACCTATAAAGGAAAGGTGGTGGTTCTCGGACTGTTTCATATCTGCCAACCCTGTATGATGCAGGGGACGACGCTCCAAAAAGTTTCTGAGATGACGAGGGGGAAAGACGTGGTTGTGCTGGGTGTCAATTCTTCCGGCAACTCGAAAAAAGAAGTCGGCGAGTTTCTGTCCGCCTTTCCGGTGAAAATCACCTATCCCTATCTGCTTGATCCCAATATGGTGACGGACACGTTGTATGGCGGAGGAAAGTTTATTCCCAACGTGTATGTGATCGATCGGCAAGGTGTGATTCGGTGGCAGCGCGTCGGCGATATGGATCTGGCTGGTGAAAAGGTAATTGTGTCGGAAGTCGAAAAGCTGTTGGCAGCCGAAAATAGTAAGATGTAGGAGGCGGGAGGCGAGGAATTTCCTTGCTCGCAGGGCTCCCATGATGAAACCGTGGTCGCTCGATGCGCGCATTGGGAGAGACTCCGTCTCCCTTCTGGGAATCACCGACTTGGCCAAGGGAGAGGGAAAAGGACGATGGAGGAGATGGAGGCGGGAAAGCAAAGGTTTTTGGAGTTGGTGAAGGAGACTGATGCCGCCGTGCAGGTCGTGATCCCTGTCACGCCTTCGAATAGTATGTTCCTGATCTCCCTGACGAAGGGGCCGAATAGAAAATTCATGACGGTCTCGGAAGACGACATCATCGACTTGGCCAGCGATGCAAGTATCCTGGCTAAGGTGACAAAAACC
>DATDFW010000392.1:0-7095 GCA_036522375.1 Nitrospiraceae bacterium | reverse complement strand
ACCAGAGAGAGAGAATCCCGGAATGCTCACGAAATTTCTTGTCGAAGATCACCGAAGGCTTGATGGATTCCTGCAGGCAGCGATAGCTCAACCCGGCACGATCGATGACCGAGCCTACGGGCAATTTCGTGCAGGGCTCCTTCGCCATATCGGGATGGAAGAAAAAATTTTATTACCTGCTGCCCAGCGACAACGCAGCGGAGAGTCACTTTCCCTGGCTGCCAAGCTCCGGCTTGACCATGGAGCCCTTGCCTCGCTCCTCATGCCGACCCCGACATTGGCCATACTTGCCACCATTCAAGGCATTCTGATCGACCACAACGTGTTGGAGGAGGGACCGACCGGTTTATATGAAACCTGTGATGCATTGGCCGGTTCAGAAGGGGAAACGATCCTGGCCGCCCTCCATGCCGCGCCGGAAGTGGCTGTGATGAAGTATAACGACAGCCCAGCGGTGATGAATGCGGTGCACAGGGCGTTGGAGCGAGCGGGATATCACCTCCACGGCTAGGGATCCATCGCACGCGCGAGGAGCCACGATGGGCATCTATTTATCGCACGTCGTTTTCACCAGTGGGTCTGTGAGCTCCCCGTCGCTCTGAGGTGCCATGCGCGCGGCTCAGCGTTTCGGCAAACAACTCCAACGACTCCGAACCGGGCGTGGTCTGACACAGGAGCAGCTAGCCGTGAACGTGGGCCTGTCGCGCACATTTATCACAAGGCTGGAGCTGGGACAGCATGATCCAACATTGAGCACCTTGGTGAGATTAGCGAAGGCACTGAGGGTTTCGGTGACGGACCTGTTAGGGGAGAGTATGAGTGCAAGCCTCTGGTGGCAGGTAGGGGAGCAGCGCTTCGCGACCCGGGAGGAGGCCGAGGATCACGCCCGTTCTCTGGGCGATATGTTCATCGCCCGATTTCAGAACAAGCCCGAAGGCCCCGTACGCCGTCTCTTTCCCGTTCGCGAAAAGGAGGCCATCGCGGCCAGGAAAAAGTAAGTGGGGCCGGATTTGAGAGATCGTCTGGTCTTTCTGGTTGCTCTGGTTTATCCGGTTACTGAAGATAGCCTAAGACATCCTCTTCACGCACCAGCACCAATTCTTCATCGTCGCCCTCCACCTCTCTGGCCGCATGTTTTTCGTAGAGGACATGTTCGCCCGGCTTGAGCGTCGTCTTGACAAATGTCTTCTTCTTGACCTTCTCCTTGGAATCCCTATCCTCGACAAAGCGACCAGCCCCCACAGCAAGCACCTCTCCTTCCACCGGTTTCTCTTGTGCAGTATCTGGAATAATAATGCCACCGTAGCTCTTTCCGCTCGGCTCGCCGGTCCGGATCAATACCCAATCGTGCAACGGTTGTAGTTTCATCGAGGTCACTCCTTTCACACATACGAAGAATGTACCGACGCGGTCTCCGATACTGGCATACAGCAGAAGTGATGATGGGAGGCTCCATCAACTTAGCACTTTTATCATTGATAAAGCATGAGAGGCGGCTCTCAAGTCCTCCTTGACGCACTGCCAGGCCGAGGACTAGGCTGAAGGTTCAGCACACCTAGGAGGTGCCTTATGCCACTCCTCATTCTCCTTTTCGTCATGATGGCCAATGTGCCTGCGTGCAATCCTGCTCCCACACCTGGACCAGCGACACAACAGGACTCTAAGTCTTCGGTACCATTATCCGATCGCGGCAACTCGTCGGGAAAGCCGACCACAATTGTTTTAGCGATGGATCGAGTGCGACGCGCAACCGCGTGGAGGACACCGGCTTTTCTTCAGGCTTCACAGCCGGCCTGAACAAACTGTCCAATCTGGGTGTTCATTCGAAATTTGGCAACCGAGATGTGATTCACTCATCATGCATCCTTAGCCTCTGACCTCCCTGCGAGGCACCCATGCCCTTCTTACTCCGTCCTTTCCGCCGCTTCTCCGTACAATGTCCCGGCACATATCACGCAGCGCCATTTAAGGGCCATGGCATGATCCGCAAACTTTCCTATATCGGCTGTCGATTGTCCAACGATATACCCATACAACCAGAGAAAACTGTCTCATCGTGAGGCTCGATTGATGCCTATGTGCGGTGATTGGTGAACAACTCGGTAGAGATTCTCCATGAGTGACCGGGCATGACGCGACTGAAGGAATGGTGGAGATGGTTCAAACGGCAAAGTTGGCTCAATAAAGTTATTATCGTTGGACTGTCGTCCTCGTTCGTGTTGTTTCTCATCCCGTTGACTGTGTCCTGGCTCAGGCCAACCCCCATCCATGTCGGCGTCGCCTTCTATATATACGAGCGTGCATTCATTCTGGAGGGGGACAGCAAGACATACTTTTATGAAAAGCGGAACCTGGTTTCCGAATGTAGTCTCCGGCGAATCGAACAGACAGTGCCAAAAGGCCGCGCCAAGACCCCTGCTCCGCAGTCTTGGGTGTTGAGTAAGTTTCTTCTCGAGAACGTATCGGGTGAGAACATCACGAATTTCCGTATGGGTGTTCGGTCTCCGCTCCTCCTTCCAAGTACTACGGTGGTGACGACAAGGGATATTGAAGCCACAGGGACGTTTGACCGGACTGCGCAGGATGCCCCGCCTACCTATGTGATTGCTATTCCAATCATCGCAAATATGGCCTCATCGGTTCTCATATTGAAGACTCCTATCGATGAGAGGGTGCGGCGATTTTTGTATGTGGATCGCGGCCGGGTGACGATTCAGGTGCCGTTTTTGTCAGCGGATCAGTTCGGAACGTTTCCACTCAAAATATCCCGCCTCAACGCCATGAAGATCTTAAACCGGGAAAGTGTTCTGCGCAGTGGCGACGAAACCTTCGCAGATGAAAAGATCGAGTTTGAGATGCTACGTTCCGACGAACCAGATCTTCACGATGAAGATGTGTCGTATCAACTTCTCCCGAAGGCACGCACCTGTCCGGAGGGAACGGCGGGCGACTGGTAGGAATCGATAAAGAGCGCACATGAACGAGCTTCAGAAGTGAAGCAATAAGGCCACACTCGAGGTTTTTTGCGTCGTTCTCTGTCAACGTGCTGCGGTGCCTCAGCGCAACGGCTCAATATTAGACAGTTCCAACCCCTGCATGTAGATACGCAGGTTCTTGAGGATTTTCTCTAGTCGCCCTCGGAGATAATCATCTTGTGACCATTCAGCATGGGTCTTGCTCTATGGTACTCACAGCAGCGCGTGCTTGACACTTTGATGAGGGGAGATAGGCCATGAACGATATGACAAACAATGCTCCCGATCACGTCACACAGCATGTCGCCACGGCCTGTAGGACCTGGGCGGCCAGGGCAATCTTGAGCGCGCTTCTATTACTGGGAAGCACCGGCTTGGCTTCAGCTGAGCCCACTCCGACCGAATCCGTGAAGGGCACGATCGCCGACGTGGTCCGCATCCTCGATAACGCGGAGTTGAAACAGCCGACTCGCGCGATGGAACGACGCATGCAGATCGAGCATGTCGTCAAGGACCGTGTGAGCTATGAAGAAATGGCTAAACGTTGTCTGGGTCAACCTTGGGCAGATCTCACCAAGACTCAGCAGAAGGAATTTGTCGCCCTCTTCGTACAGCTACTTCGCGACACGTTTGCCGGCAGGATCGACGAATATACCGGCGAGCAGGTGCACTACCTGTCCGAACAGCAAGAAGGGAAGTTTGCCGAAGTGAAAACGCAGCTCACGGGGGACAAAGTAGACACATTCCTTGATTTCCGTCTGGCAAACCGGCAGGGCACGTGGCTGGTCTATGATGTGGTCATAGATGGCGCAAGCATCGTCGGCAATTACCACGCGCAATTCACGAGCCTTATCCGCGATCTCACCTACCAGGGCCTGGTGGAGAAGATGAAGGAGAAAACACTCGTAGCAAAAGCGTTTGAAACGACCCCGGCGCCCTAAGCTCTGGGACAATCACCCTTCCACATTTGGCCACATTCTCCTCGCGCTTTTCACTCTAACCTCACGGGACGGTTGTCCTGTGAAAGAACGCAAGAGCGCAGGTTCCATGTCTTGAGGAAATACTTCTCTACCCGGCATACGGTGGGGCGTTGCCTGGCTTCCACTTAATACTGCAACCGATGCTGGGATATTGATTGCGGTCGACCGGCTTTCCGGCAAGCACGGCCTCGATTGCGGCACGAAGATCGATACCGGTGACCGGCTTGTTATTGCCGGGGCGACTGCCGTCGAGTTGTCCTCGATAGACTAACTGTCGCCGGCTGTCAAAAAGATAGAAATCAGGGGTACAGGCGGCCTTGTAGGCCTTCGCAACTTCCTGGGTGTCGTCGAAGCAGAGCGGAAACTGAAAGTGGAGGCGTTGGGCCATCTCCTTGAGCCGTTCCGGAGCATCTTCGGGATAGTGCACCGGATCGTTACTGCTGATGCCGACGAGGCCAAGGCTCGTGTTGGCATAATCCTGTCCGATCCTGGCGATTTCCATCTGGACATGCACTACATAGGGACAATGCCGGCAGAGGAAGATGACCAGCAACGCGGACTTTCCGGCAAACGAGTCGAGCGAGTAGACTTGACCTGTCACAACATCGCGCAATGTAAAAGGGGGAGCAGCGCTTCCGAGTGGAAGCATTACGGATTCCGTTGCCATCGGTACCTCGTGCCATCATTCTTGGAAACACCACGAACGCGAAGTAGCGGGTGGGGATCCCGAGCCCTGTCGGTCGCTTGGATACAACACTGATTCGGAAGGACCTTCATCAACGGATGGCATTCATTTCTTTGCGTATCAGTTCCTCGGCCTTTAGCCAGTCTTCCACATGCCGCTCCGGCTCTCGCCCACGTTGCTCATACAGTTCGTAGGCCTTCTTCGCGATCCGTTCTCTCAGCTCATCCGAATATTTCTGCATGGACTCGGGTTCAGGCGAGAGATCCTGCTCATCAAGTTGTGCGTCACGTGGCTCGGGCTTCATGGGCCTCACTCCGATTGACAGCTGTGTTTTATCCTAAGAAGAAGCAATCGGCCTGTCAAGTTATCGCAAGTTAGCTCTGGCCTTGCATCATCGAACTCTGCCCTCCTACAATATATATCTCTGCGAGGACTCTATGCGCTTCACAAGTCGACCCTACTGGCTGAGCTTCTGTTTGATTACCTTCCTGTTACTGAGCGTGGAACCCTTGTATGCTGAATGGGAGTTGGTGAGTGGCGACGACTCGTCAAAACTGACAGTGTACGTCGATCGGGACACCATTCGCCGCCAGGAAAGTCTGGTGAAGATGTGGCAACTGTACGACTATAAGACCGTGCAAACCGTGGCTGGCGATTCGCTGTTGTCATTCCAGCGCCACAATGAATACAACTGTACAGAACCGCGCACTCGCATGCTCGCCTATACGTGGTTCTCAAGCAATATGGGACGCGGGAGAGTGGTGTACAAGACCTCAGAAGAACAACAGTGGGAACGAATTATACCTGGAAGCATCGAGCAGACTTTGTGGAAGGTGGCTTGCGGTAAACAGTGATCCTGTCCGCAGGCACTTATGTTCATCTCAGATTGTTCCACCGACCGCATAGAAAGAGGTTACGTTCAAGATTATCGCCACAGGACGTAAGACCAGCTTATAAACATGAACGGCCCAGCTCCCCAACGCGGATCCATGATCTTCATGATTCGCCGCTTCCGTTCCCTTTCTGCTTTAGGCCCCGCGCCGCTCAGTGCCGGCTTCGCACCAGATACATCATAGAATAGGGACGGAAGATGCCCGCGATCCTCTTCAAAACTCTGTCGGGCCGGAAGCGCGGTGGCATGAGTATACGGGAGGCCATCCGCTGTCTCACGTTGGGGGAGATGCTCCAAGGTGCGGCAGAATTAGGCGCTGTGGCCGTCTGCCTCATAGCCACGATCATCTGGATCATTACCTGGCTCAAGCCGCATCCAGATATTCATGTCGGCGTCGCGATGTATACATCCGAGCGTGGTTTCATACTGGAGGGAACAACGAAGGCCACGCTCACTCGAAGGCAAGACCTAGTTTCCAATTGCACACTGTGGCGATTTCCCCCAATGCAGGATCCACGGAAAGTCACCGATCTGCATTCATGGGTATTGACCAAGTTGCTCCTTGAGAATGCGTCGAATCAAGGACTGACAAACCTCCGTATGGGGGTTGTCACCCGTCTCCATAATACGTCCACAGAATTGTTGGCTACCCCAAACGTCGAAGCCACGGGGATGGTTGAATCCACCTCTCAAGATGGCCTCCACAAGTATGTGATTTCTATTGCTTCTCTCGGGCCTCACTCTTCGGCGGTTCTCAGTCTACAGACCCCGATGAATGACAACGTACTTCGTGTCTTGTCCCAGGAACATATCACCGTTCGTCTACCGGCAGTGTTCCTCTCGGCCGATCAGCTATGGAATTTTCATCCGACGGTTGCCTCCTTCGATGCCTCAACCATGCTGAAATTGGAGACTGAAATGCAAACTGGAGTGAAAGTAGCCTCTCTGGTTGAAAAGATCGAAAGCAAGGCACTGGCCTCCTCGGATCCAGATCTTTTAGCGGAAGACGCCTCACATCGACTGCTACCGACCATACCTGATTGCCAGGCGGGAGCAGGGGGGCAACTGGTAGAATTTGTCGGCATGAACCAGTAGCCCGCATGGTTCAAAACAAACGAGATAAACCAGATAAACCAAACAAACCAGAATTCCTTCAAGATCGTGCTCGACAATAGCTCTTAGGCGAACTATAAGGTTCTATGCAATACGTTCATCTCGGTCGCTCCGGCGTGAAGGTCAGCCGGCTCTGTCTCGGCACAATGAACTTCGGCCCGGAGACAAGCGAGGCCGACAGTTTCGCGATCATGGATCGAGCGCTGGAGCTCGGCCTCAACTTTTTCGACACGGCGAACGTCTATGGCTGGAAGACAGGGGAGGGGTGGACGGAACAGATCGTGGGACGTTGGCTTGCTCAGGGCGAGGGACGGCGAGGCAAGGTCATCCTGGCCACGAAGGTCTTTGGCCGGATGGGCGAATGGCCAAATCAATCTCGTTTGTCGGCACTGCACATCAAGCGGGCCTGCGAGGACAGCTTGCGGCGTCTTCAAACTGACTGCATCGACC
>DATDFW010000391.1:0-7071 GCA_036522375.1 Nitrospiraceae bacterium | reverse complement strand
CCCCGCCTGTCTTGTGCTTCTTGCACTCCTGTGCGGCTGTGGGTATCAGTTTCGTGTGGATGGAGCAGGGCCCACCATTGGGGGGGCAACGGCACCATCCTCTCCCACGTCACCGCCGCCGCGGTTGGTCGTTCGGACGCTCGAGAATAAGAGTTTCGAGCCCAACCTAGAAACTCGCTATACCAACTATCTGCGCCATGAATTTTCCTCGGGCAGTGGGGCTCAGATCGTTCCCGATGCTGAGGCAGCCGATCTTGTGTTGTCCGGGCAAATTCTCTCGGTCACTGTTCCCACGCTCAGTTTCAGCCAGCGCACCACGCTTGAAAGCCGGACAGAGGTCGTGGTCATGGTCAAGGTGGAGGAGACAAGGACAAAACGTGTCGTGTGGGCACAAATGTCGAAGGGCTTCTCGGAGTTCTTTGTGACACCGGACTTGCAATTCAACCGGGTTTTACAGAACCGGGCCTTGGAACAAGCCGGTCGTTTCATTGCCGAAGACTTGGCTTCCCGATTTCTGCTCCAGTTGGAGTCGGGGCAGCTGGCCAATCCGCCCGCGCAACCAGCATCGGACAACGCAGACAGCAACCTCAAATAAGTCGGATATCCACTATGGCCTCAGCCATTTCTCACGCTCAGCTCAACGCGCAGCTTGCGCAAGGGACGGTTGCGCCACTGTATGCGGTGGTCGGTGAGGAAGATTTGCTGCGCGATATGGCTCTCGGAGCGCTGAAGACTGCGTTATTGGGAGAGGGTGAGAGCGACTTTAATTGCGACCTGTTCTATGGAGACGATGTGAGCGGGGCAGAGATTGTCACCTGTGCCTCGGAAGTCGCCGTGTTCGCCGCACGGCGAGTGGTGGTGGTGAAAGCTGCTGATAAGCTTCCAGCCCGGGAGTGCGATGCAATCCTTCCTTACCTGAAGGAGCCCAATGACTCCACGGCCATGATTTTCGTCGCGCCAAAACTTGATGGACGGCTCAAGTTCACGCAGGCTCTCACACGGGTTGCAGTAACGGTCGATTGTTCACCTCTCAGAGAGGTGCAGTGGTCTCCTTGGCTCAGACAGGATGCTGAACGGGTCGGGATCCGCCTCAACGAAGAGGCCGTCGAATTGCTTAAAGAAGCCTGTGGGGGCTCACTCTATTCGGTTCGGCGTGAACTGGAAAAGCTGGCTGCCTATGTCTCGCCCGGCCAGATCGTCACCGCAGCGGACGTGGCCATCCTCCGCGGAATGGAGCCCGGTGCGTCGGTGTTTGATTTGACGTTGGCCATCGGGGGGAGAAATCACGGACGAGTGTTGGCAATCTTGGCCAGGAATCTTGAAGCAGGGGAAGCTCCGCTGAGAATCCTCGGCTCGCTGGCCTGGCAATATCGAAAACTGTGGAAAGTCAAGGAAGTCGTACGGGAGGGAGGCCGTGAGGGTGAGGCAGCTCGAACGTTGCGCATGGATCCCTACAAGATGCGAACGTTTCTCGAACAGTTTCCTGACGCCCATTTGCATGAGGCGCTTCAGTTATTCTTGGATACCGATGCGAAGTTGAAGGGTGGAAGCGGTGGACGTCCTGCACGAATTCTTGAAGACCTGTTGTTGCGGTTGTGTGGCCGGGCGCAGCCGAAGGCAACCCTACTCCCGCCGAATCGTGGCGCTGAGGTGCCACAACCAGTGAGAGCGAGAACGATATCGAATGTGCGTACGATTACGAAGGGGAAGCAGACAAGGAGTTGACGTGCAGTGTGAGACGAGCAATCCGGCGCGAGGCCGTGTTCGGTTTCATCACACCTTTTGTCACAGCCTTGCCGAGGGCCGACGTGGCTTGGCGCAAGGATATCTGCGCATCCTCGAGCTTCTTCTCAGCTACGGCCGCTTGGACTTTCTTGATGAGACTCTTGAGTGCACCGAGAGTCGCATGATTACGGTCGTGCCGCTTCACGGCCTGGCGGGCTCGGCGAATCGTCGATTTATGTACAATCGCCATAGTAGACTCCTCTAGAAAAAGAAGGTCTATATATCATAGGGCTGAGTGAAGCGTCAAGGTGAACCAATCTTTATAGGGACCTGTCGTGTCAACCATTATTGCCCGTGACCGCTTAATTTTGGCCCTCGATGTTCCCTCAAGCAACGAAGCTGATCGGCTTCTCGATCGCGTGCAGGATCAGATCGTCTTTGTGAAGGTCGGACTCGAACTTTACACTGCCGCGGGACCGGATATAGTCCAACGTCTGATCGCACAAGGCAAGCGAGTGTTCCTGGATCTCAAGTTTCTCGACATTGAAGAAACGGTCCGTCGGGCCACCGCGCGAGTGGCGGCGATGGGTGTGGAATTTTTGACGATTCATGCAAACCGGAAAGCATTGGCCGCGGCCGTCCAAGGCCGTGGAGAGACTGGCCTGAGACTATTAGCAGTGACGGTATTGACCAACTTTGATAGCCAGGACCTCCGTGAGATGGGCATTCAACGAAGCGTCAAGGACCTGGTCACCGCGCGGGCCGTATTGGCCTCCGAAGTGGGTTGTGACGGGGTTGTGGCCTCGGGCGAGGAACCGGCGATTCTTCGTCCCAAGGTCGGACCACGATTTCTCATTGTCACACCAGGTGTGCGTCCAGCCGGCAAGGATGTCGATGACCACGCGCGAGCCACCACACCGACCCAGGCGATCTCAGCGGGAGCAGACTATTTAGTAATCGGTCGACCCATCAGAGATGCCTCGGATCCCGCCGCCGCCGCCTCTACAATTCTCACGGAAATGCAAGCGGCCTTTGATGCCAGAGGATGACACTTCACATCGGGTTGCGGGCTTTCTTCTTTCTTTGCTAAGATCCACCGTCCGTCTCGTGCCGCGTAGCGTCTCGTCTCTGAATGGTGGGTGTAGCTCAGCTGGTTAGAGCGCCGGATTGTGGATCCGGAGGTCGCGGGTTCGAAACCCGTCATCCACCCCATATCTCTCTGTTGCGTAAGGCAATGATTAAAGGTCTGGTCTCCCAATAAAGCCTTAATCTGCATTGCCTTTCGCCTATTGAGCGTTCTTATATACCCGTCCAATGGTTCTATTGTTTCCCGTTATCTAGCAACAGTTATGGCACAAATTCATATATGGACTCAGCCCATCATGGACACCGTGCTATGCTCCTCCGCTATGGCAAAGAAAGCAGTGACAGAGGAGAAAGGAGGGGCGTGGATTTTCCGCGATATTCCACGCGACTTGATGAAGCGGGCTAAGATTGCAGCAGCAGTCGAAGGCAAAACAATTAAGAGCCTGATGCTGGAAGCACTAGATCAGAAGCTTCAGGACCTAGAGAAGAAGGGGCTGCTGCCGAAGGGGAAGTAACTAAACGGGTAAGCGGACCGGGTTTACCACGTGCTGCTGAATAGTCATGGACTGGCTTGACATCGACTTACCTGCTGACAGCCCGTGGTTTGTTGCAGGCATCATGGCCTTCTGGATCATGTGGGCCGTGTTCCTTGTGGTGTGGTACAAACGAACGAAGGCAAAAGGGCCTCCTGCGAAGGGAAAGAGCTGATTTCATGAGTCGGGTGTTCATATATAAAACCTTCATCATTCAGTCGACCCCTCTCCAACTTGATGCGATGCAATGGAGGCCTTCGATCGCAATTGACTGCGACCGTGACGGGAAAATGACCGTGCGATCGTTCTCAGCTGAAAAACACCTACTCGACGGAAGCGGAGGCCGATCTTCACGGGATCGCTTATGGTCAACAGATCATTGATGGAAAGGTCCCAGGGTGTTCGGTGAACTAGAGTCGCCTGCCTGAGGGAAGTAAGATCCGTGCGAAAGATTGAGACCGCTCACCGCATCCATCAGGAAGCCGGGATCTCGGAAGAAGAAGCAGCTACGCTGCTGGATTGGATTCTTGAATTATTCAAAGCCACCCTTCAAAAAGGGGAACCCATCAGCATCGCCAAATTTGGTGTGTTGACAGTGCGGAGTAAAGACTCTCGCAATGGACGCAATCCCAAGACTGGTCAGCCTCTGATCATCTCGCCACGCAGAGTCGTGACCTTTCGGGCAAGCACCCAGCTCAAAATTGCGGTCAATGCCCTGATAGCTGTGTAGCCTTTTCAAGGCGGCCTCATCAATCGCTCAATAATCTCAGCTTCAGGGAAGGTTGAGAGCTCTGAAGAGAGACGACAGGGCATCTCTCTCGGCCGATAATGCCTCCTGCATGGCTTCCTTGTCCTGACTTCCAATGTGCTGGACTACGTTCACGGTTCGAACCGGTACCGTGAAGGCAGACCTGGAAGTGAAAATTCTAGGGTTTAGCCTAGTAGTTCCACACAGCAGCACCCTGCTACGCTATCACCGCGCAAATCAGCGATTGGAGTCTGCAATCAATGCTCATAACATCCAGAGGCAAGAGCTACACGAAGCGGCCGAAAACCGTGTCTAATAGCGTTATATGGTGGCGGAGGGCACCCTTCCTCCGACGTTCCCACTTCACAATAAATAACCTGGGAGGGGCTTATGATATCTCTTCTCAAAAAGACTGGTATTTTCGCTTGTAGTTTACTGTGCCTGAGTGTCTCGGGTATTGCATACTCGGGGGAGAAAATGGGCGATACCGAATCGGTCAAGGTAATTAGAGGCGAAGTCTTGCGCATTGAAGGTCCTAATTATTTTGTCAAAAGTAAGGAGAATGGCAAAGAGGTACGCTTACGAATCGATAAGAATACACAAATGAACGCCATCGGAGTTGTTACCGGAGATAAAGTGGTAGCTAAAATGGACGATCAACATCATGTGCTGTCCATTCTTCCCGATCAGACTGTGTCTAAATAGCTGGAAAAAGACAGACAAATGTCATGCAGCGAACATACAGTTCTCGCAAGGAAGCGGCTGCTCGGGCGGGCTGATTGTCAATCATCCGAAGATCGCGGGATGTTCCTAGTATTCGCGTGTCCGAGCCTGCCATTGAATAAAAAGAACGGATACCGTCCATGGAACGAAATGTATGTACAGCAGACTCCTTGTCCGATGCACGCAAGGGGATCCTGTGGAAAGCGTTTCGAGATATGGGTGGCATGCAGGAGAAACCATAGCGGATGGCAAGGGCAAACACTGTGAGCGTAACATTTACATAATGTTCGGCGACCACAAGGAGAAACCATTGCAAACCAAGGCGGACCTGGGAAGGGCACGATTGCAACTCGCTGCATCATCGAGACAAAGACCGTTCGACCCTCGGGATCGGCCACGACTAATTCTCCGTCCAAGATGGCGGTCCTGGCCTTCACCTCTTGAGCTAATGCCTTCCAAGCGTCCGGAATCCCGGGAGTGTCTGGTGTTGGCGCGACACAAAGCGGCATGTGCCATTTTTGATCACCGCTAAGGCTCGAAAGCCATCATGTTTAATTTCGTAGATCCAGTCTGGATCGTCGAACGGCTCGGCCTGCCGGCGGAGTGGGGCGGTCAAGGGGAGCTTCATGGACCATTGTGACGGTCTCGAAAGGAGATGCACATCGATGTATTGTGGAATTTCATCGCCGCTTTCTGATCTTGTTCTTGATTCGTTTCCATGGATCTATCTCCAGAGACGGCTCAATTTAAGGGAGCGCACGCAAATGCGCACCGGCCGTACTCTGGTTCTGTGCCGATATAGAGGCAATTAATTCACTCGCACACAGGACGACAAACTCCTTCTCATCATCCGAAAACTGCTCGCCTTGCAGGGCCTTATGAATCCGTTCAAACACGCTTACCAATTCCCGTACTTCTTCACAGTGCATCCGCATTCCATTCAAATGTTCCCCACGTTCTTCATCATAGTCCCTCCTCGTAAGAGGAGCCCAACCTTTCAACGATGACATCATGAGAGTAGCGTCCTTTCGTCGATGCAGCAAGTGAAGGTGCTGTGAACCCCAACATGGAGATGACGAGAAACGTCCATACCAGTTTTGTTCTCATAGTTCCCCCCCTGCCGCCAACTACATAAGTACATACACTGGAACCTGTGTGCAATCGCACAACAAGAGGTGACGATGAACGAAACGTTTAAGAAAACGCACTTCCTCCTAAGCTTAGACCTCGCTACCATCACGTATGAGTAATAAAAAGAGCACGCGTTATGGGGAAAATACCACAGCGCGTTACGACGCTGACTTACTCTCCGGATCGATTGGGAAGGTCTGAGATCCAGGCCAAAGAAGGTCGACCTCTTCATTCACCAGATGCAGGCCGAGAACTTCCAACATATATTCCCGCATGGGTTTCCGATGCAGTGAGTCGGCGACCTTCAACTTGTCAGCCAATTCGACCGGAATTCCCCGTAACCGGAAGTCGCGGGTTTCTTTGGACGGTTTCGTCGGTTGCAGTGTAGCAAATGGGGTGGCTCGATATGCGCGTTTTCTTGCCTTCACGTCGATTCTTGATACTGTGGCCAGTTAGAGAGCCCTGTGCTGGCACGACAACGAGAGATACGTCCGTGCGTTAGCGGGATAACGCTGATGCGCACACCTTGATCGATTTCGTTGGTGAGGAAATCCAGCGCAGGCATGTCGGCTTTCACAGTACGGGTTCGTCGGGCCGCAGACAAAAGGACATGATGAATACTGGATCACAGATTCGAGAACACGCTCTTCGTGCACTGCGTGCGAGCCCGGGTGACCAGGGCATGATCATCGATCCTGCATTGGACGCGATCCTGGGCATGGACGGTCGGGGAATGATCACCGAGTGGAATCCACGAGCCACCGAGCTGTTTGGCCGATCCAAATCCGACGTGAGGGGCCGGTGTATGCCGGAGACGATCATTCCGGCGCCACTGCGCGAGGAGTATCACCGTGGGCTCCAACAGTTTGCGTCGGACGGGGAATGGGCAATCCTGAATCGACGAGTCGAAACCACTGCCCTTCACCAGGACGGTCATGAATTTCCGATTGAGTTGACTATTATCCCATTGTTGGATGGAGGGGTGCGTTCCTTTACCTTGTTCGTGCGAGATTTGTCGGGACGGAAAGTAGCGGAGTATGTCTTGCAGCGCGAAACCAGCTTTGTCGAGTTGCTACAGCGCGTGGCTATCGCAGCGAATGAGGCACAGTCCGTGGAGCATGCGCT
>DATDFW010000390.1:0-7868 GCA_036522375.1 Nitrospiraceae bacterium | reverse complement strand
TATCTTGTGCCGTAATGCAAAGTCCTTCGCATCCTGGAAGAAATAGAATCTGGCTGCTTCAGAACGCCGTGCCGTCCAAGTCCCGGTTATGGAAATGTAGTGTGTATCACCCGCTGTCGGAGACCTCGGGCCATCAATAATCACAAACCGTGTCTGCAGTTCCCCGGTCGTGAGGGCTTCTGGATCCGCCGGACCGCCTTTCAATGCTAATTCTTCTTTTCTGACTCGATCTATCCCCCTTCCTCTCGTGTTGGGTCGATTACCCTTCCTCATGCAATGCCTCTTCTTTATCTGACGGTCGGTCCAATAATTCCTGCTCCACAGCATGAAGGAGGTCCGCGATCATGATAGGTTTCGTCAACGTGCGATGCGCGCCCAGAAACGTCGCGGCATCGAGAAGGTGACGCTCATCTGAGCCACCTGTGAGGAGGATAATTTTGGTGTTTGACGATTCTCGATGTAAGGTCATCGTGACTTCCATTCCGTCCATGTTGGGCATGAATAAGTCAGTGATGACGAGCGCGATAGGCGTCTGTTGGAATAGGCGGAGTCCTCTTTGACCATTGGGCGCCTCGAAGACAAGATACCCCGCTTCTTCCAGCACCTTCCGAAAGAGAGTCCGAAGCTGCTCATCATCGTCAATGATAAGAATAGAGTGCGGCGTCACAGTGAAACGACTTCACCAAGATAGAGAGGAGTTCGGGTTAGAGAGTCTCTCAGAAAATACAGTGAGAATTCACCTTTGACATCAATCAGCAGAATATTGGCCATAGCACCTCAGCACCTCCCAGAAACAATGGATCAATTGCTACCGCTTACCCTATTGAAAAGTATGGCCTTGGGGGAACTGGCGGATGAGCCAGATCTGAACTACGTAGGACCAGGTAACGATGATCCCGGGTAATGGCCTCCTTGTTGGGTGCGCACAGAATCGGACTTTTGAAATTCCGCGCGATTCGTGGATGGACCATGAAGACTGAACTAGAGAAACCCTTTGCGTCTAGGTCAAACATGCGTACAATCCTGCCATGATTGCCTTTCCTTTCTCTCACGCCGCACTCAATGGAGAAATTAGCAATGGACGCACAGAGGATGGAATCAGCCCATTCCTTTGACAATCAGCATGGGCTCGCAACGATTCTGCTGGTGGACGATATCGATTTGATGCGAGAGCTGGCCAAGAAGATCCTGAACAATTACGGCTATACCGTCTTAGATGCCAAGGACGGGAAGACGGGATTGAAGATTGCCGGGGAGTATCCCGGTCCAATTCATATACTTCTGGCCGACATGTTCATGCCAGCGATGACTGGACGAACGGTTGCTGAGCACGTGCTCGCCTCACGGCCAGGAATAAAAGTCCTGTTTATGTCAGGCCAGTCGATCGAGAACATCCTCAGTCATGGGGGATTGGATCCAGGATTCGGCTTGTTGCGGAAACCGTTCAGCCCAGAATCCCTTCTTGGTAAGGTATCGGAGACGTTGGGCCCTTGGCCTCACGACTGAAACCGCAAACGACACCACAACCGTTCAGCCTCAAGATCTCTACTCCGCTTCCGGCGAAGCTGAGTCGAGATGTTTTTGCTGCATCATACTCCTCAGCTGCGTTCCAGAATCGTACAGTTCAAAATGAGACAGGGTTGACAGTGCGAGCGATGCCTTCTCTCCCCCTCACCGCAATGGATGAAACGACACGGTATAGGTGCTCCGATTCATTGTGTTCGTCGGCAAATTCGTGGACAGGTGTTGAAGAAATGGGAATGAGACTTTTGATGTGAGGAACCATGTAAGCAATCTGCGTATTCGTCCTGGCAAATCCTGATCTTGTAAAGGAAGTGGTCAAAGCGGAGCAGAGAAATGACCGCGAGTCGGACACCACCAAGCCAGCCGGCAAATCCCTCTTCGAGGTGGAGGGAGTCTTTGGGAGTCGCATTTGTATCAGGTGGGATGTCGGATACGAGGGTTGTGGGTTCAAGTCCCTCCGGGCGCACCACCTATATTTCCTCGGGACGAATTAACGCACATCAAGAATTACACATCACTTAGAACTGGCTCTTTCGAGAGGGCTTCCCCCCCACCAAAGCTGCATAGATTCCTTCTATATCCAGCAGTATCCTTTGCACCATGAAGCAGACCACGGGGGTGCCTGAATGGTGCTATGCTATAGACAAGATCGTGTGAGACGTTCGTACGGGAAGTCTGTTGGGCGAAGGTTGCGGAAGGCTTGGACAAGGCATTGTCCCTCTTGTGGACGCTGGCTGACCAAGCAGGATCCTACCGAGCCCTGGGTCTGTTCTTGCGGATGGCTAAGCGGATAAGAGCATAGTCACCAAGAGGAGGAACGCATCATGAATCATGTAGTCCTCCATGAAGTTCGAGCGGGTTTTTTCCTGATGGTGGGGGTGGCCATGTTAGCCTTTATTTGCGCGGTGGCAGCATTAAGCACCGTGATGCGTCCGGCTCGGTGGGCTGATCGTAAGCCAACCCAATTCTAATCTGTTTTCTCTCTTGGTTCTTAAGCGGATGATTCGGCTCGTTCACCCTCTCGTATCTTGCCCTCAAAACCCATCTCCAACAGTGTGACAATTCAAGCGAAATAGCTACGAATTGCCGGTCAGTCTCATCTTTTCATGCAGGTGCTATATTTGATCTTACACGGGCGAATTATTATTTCAAGGATGGGGGAATAATCATGATCGGAAGTCCATTGAAAACGGCTGTCGTGGCAGCGATGGGGCTCGTCCTGTTAGTTGGTCAGGGCTGTAGCATGAAATGGCTGCAGTCCGATGGAGAGACAGGAACAGGATCTGCGCAGAGAGATGGTTCAGGGGGTGCATTAAGTGGTTTCTCCAAGAATCCTTCGGAAGAACGTCTGGCAAAGAGCGGCGATATTGCATCAATTTCCTCATCCGGGATAAGCGCCCGTCAGCGTGCGGAAATAACCAAAGAGGAGAAAGCGGCCATTGAAGCCGGCTTGCAAGACGTCTTCTTTGGCTATGATCAGTGGACGCTTTCAGATGCGGGAATGGAGGCATTAAATCACGACGCACGGTGGCTGAAGGAGCATCCTCGCGCGTTGATGAAGGTTGAGGGTCATGCCGACGAACGAGGCACGGCCGACTACAACCTTGTCTTGGGGGAAAAGCGAGCGAAGGCTGCACGCAGCTATCTCATCGAGTCGGGTGTGGGTCCCAAGCAGTTGGCAGTCGTGTCGTATGGCAAGGCTCGCCCTTTCTGCACGGATCCTTCTGAATCCTGCTATCAGCAGAACCGTCGCGGGCATGTCTTGCTGAATGTGAAGAAGTAATCTGACGGCTTACGGCTTTCGAAGAACCCCCGGCATCTCTTCATGGGAGCCTGGGGTTCCTTATTTGATCGGGATGGATCAGTAGTAGGGCCTTCATACAAACTCTGCGACAATTATAAGCATCCTCTGCCTCGCCTGGTTAAAGAAGAGCATCCTATGGAGCAACGCCAACAGCCACGTTTTACATCCCTGTTCAGAAGCACCTTTTCAAGTGAGCAACGAGAAGGCCAAGGTCGGACTTTGGATCTCTCTACTGGCGGATGTAAGATCGAAGCAGATTTGCCGGTGACCGTGGGGGATGTGTTTGAGTGGCGCATCTATGTCCCTGGGCTTGACTGGCCTTTACGGATCGACGAAGCCGAAGTGCGGTGGGTCAAGTCCGGTCTATTTGGGATCCAGTTCACGAAGATTCGGCCTGAAGAGGCGGAAAAACTCTATCAGGTCATCGCCAGTCTCAACGAAGAACTTGGCGGGTAACTCTTCTCATTTTCCTTTCCTTCATGTAATTCAGACTATTTGATGACCTCAACGCATCGTGAAGTGTGGCGCGTTCTGGACTCACTGACGGATCTGTTCGCAGCCCAATTGCGCCTTATGGTATATGGTATAAGGCAGCCATAGGATCTGAAAGAACCGGAAGGGTTCTAGGCCTCTTTCACAACCCATGTAATTTGAGATCTGCACGATGATACAAACAGCTTCTCCAGTAACCGCGGGGTACAGTATTGCAACCGTAGCCGGCGGTTGCTTTTGGTGCCTGGAAGCGGTCTATGACCAAATGAAGGGGGTCGTAGCGGTCGAGTCTGGCTACATCGGTGGTCAGATAGATCATCCGACGTATGAAGCTGTGTGTAGCGGCAGGACTGGTCACGCAGAAGCGGTCCGTATCACCTTCGATCCGACCGTCGTCAGCTATCGCGAGTTGCTTGAGGTATTCTTTGTCATCCACGATCCCACGACGCTCAATCGACAGGGTCATGATGTTGGGACTCAATACCGGTCCGCAATTTTCTATCATGCTCCAGACCAGAAGAAGATTGCCGAGGAGGTGATTGCGGGGGTGACAAAAGAGAAACTCTATGCCAATCCGATCGTGACGGAAATCACTCCAGCTGGCACCTGGTATGAAGCCGAGCCCTACCACCAGGAATATTTTGCACGGAATCCCTTCCAGGGCTACTGCACAGCTATCGTTGGGCCGAAAGTGGTCAAGTTTCGCAAGCAATTTGCGTCGAAGTTGAAGACATAACCTCGCCCCGCATTTTTCGATGTGTCCCGAACAAGTCGTCAATCGGATGGTCTATGGCTCGGAGAGAAGGTCTGTGAGGTTGGGATGTGCGGGATATCGGGTGCTTGCAACCGTTCCAGACCGTACGATGTGTGCCGTCCTAAATCCGGTCGACGCGGCAGCATCCAATTCGGCATCCGCGTCCGATAGAAAAAGAATGAAATCGGGCGGCAGACCTATCTGCTCACTGATCGCGCGGTAGCTGGACGCTGTCTTCTTTTCGCCGACGCTGGTATCGAAGTAGTGCTCGAACATCGATGTTACATCTCCGGCATTGGTGTGTGCAAAGAGAAGCCGCTGTGCCTGTTCCGACCCGGAGGAGTAAATTCCCAAACGGATGCCGCGCGCCCGCCATCGTGTTAGCGCCGGCAAGACATCGCCATACAATTCAGGCTCAAATGCCCCCTGTCGATAGCCCTCATCCCAGATCATTCCTTGCAGCGCTTTGAGGCCGGCTAGCTTTCGGTCCTGATCAATCCACCGAGTTAGTATGACCGGTAGGTCCTCATACACAGGGCGCGTACCGGTTTCGTGCTCAATGGCATCCTGGCATGACACGGTCCATTGGGACACTGTCGGGTCGTGCCGCCGCTCATGGAGGAACGGCGCGAGGTGGTGTTTTGCGAAGGGGAAGAGGATTTCACGGACAAAGGCTACCGAAATGAGTGTGCCTTCGATGTCCATGAGGACGTATCGGACCATATGGCGGCTACCAGCGATACCGCTGATCGATTCCGGAATTCGTATAGTGGGGGACCCAGCCCGCCTGGTCGGTGAAGAGACGAATCGCTCGCACCTTTGGAGATTTGCCTAAGTCGAACCAGTGTTTTGTGTTGGCTGGGACGGAAATGAGGTCGCCTTGCTCGCACAACAGGGCGAACACTTCATCCCCTCGCCCTTCTTTGTGAAACCAAAAAAAGCCTTGGCCTTCAATAAAGACACGCACTTCATCCTCGCTATGAGTGTGCTCACGGATGAATTTTTCACGAAGCCCTTCCAAATTCGGTGTGTGCTCGTCCACTCGAATCACATCCATAGTTTGATACCCACATTTTTCCATGAATGGCTTGAGTAGGTGGTCGTAGGCCGCGAGGACTTGTTCGTTCGTGGCGTCGGAAGGTAAGTCTCTGTCCGTAGACCATCGTTCATGGACGATGTCCCGCATGGTGAGAAATTGCCTGACCGCCGATGGATCACCTAGAGTTACATTCTTATCGGGGATTCGCAGAGTGGCCATGCCGTGTTACCTCTTGTTGGCATTGGAGAAGATATTCGAAGACCTCGAGATGGCGCTTCGCCTCGGGTATATCCTTGCCCCATGTATACAAGCCGTGTCCTGCCAGCAAAAATCCATAGCAGGACTGGTTTCTCGAAAGACCCTGTTCCACGTGTCTCGACAGTGCCTGCATATCCTGTGAGTTTGGAAACACCGGTAAAGAGATTTCTATATCGTGGGTATCAATACCGCTTAATCCTTTCAGCAATTCCCATCCAGAGAGCAGGAGGTGTCCTTCTTCGCGAGCTATTTGAGAAAGCAGCGCTGCAGGGAGTGAATGGGTGTGAAACACGGCTCCGGCTCCCATTGTGCGATAGAGCAGCAGATGGAGAGGGGTTTCGGCTGAAGGCTTCAGTCCGTCTGCATCAATAGGCGTGCCATGTTGGTTAATGGCAAGGATATGCTCGACCTCAATCGTGCCTTTGTCTATCCCAGAACCCGTAATTGCGCAATAAGCAGGAGCAGCGTCGTCCGGTAACCGCACGCTATAGTTTGAGCTTGTGGCAGGGGCCCAGCCCATACGAGAAGCCCATTGGGCCGTCCGGACCAGATCTTCAGCGACGATCTTGAAATTTGGATAGCGTGTCACGGCCCCCACCCGTCGTCTAAAGAATTCGGGTCTTGTATAGCGAGGTTCGGAGTTCAACGCAATGGCGGACTCGCCAGGGATTGCATGATTGTGGGAGTAATATCAAGGTGTTCGTCAGCTACCGATAAACTCATCCATATGGGTAAGAAGGATGTGAGCCTCATGACAGTAGGGCTGTGTCTTGATCCAACCAGGCGTCTTCTTCCCCCTCCCCATGGTTAGAGGCGCGCAGACCTATGAAGTCGAACAGCCGTGGGTCAAGGAGAAAGGGCGGCGCTACGTTTGAGAGGGCGGCGAACATGCTGTTTGTACAGCCAGGCGATCGGAGCTCCCATTCGCGCAAGAATTCTTTCACCTGTTTTCGTTTGAGGTCCTCTTGTGAGCCACAGAGATTGCAGGGAATAATGGGAAACGCGCGGAGTTCTGCATATCGAGCAAGATCGTTCTCTCGCACAGCGGACAGAGGGCGAATAACCACATGCCGGCCATCTTTCGAGCGTAGCTTCGGGGGCATCGTCTTGAGCTTGCCGGTATAGAGCAAGTTCAGGAACAGAGTTTCAACAATGTCATCTCGATGGTGACCCAATGCGATCTTGGTCGCGCCCAATTCCGTGGCAACGCGATAAAGAATGCCGCGACGGAGCCGAGAGCAGAGCGAACAGGTGGTCTGCCCTTCAGGGATGAGTCGTTTGACGATTGAATAGGTGTCTCGTTCCTCGATATGGAATGGCACTCCCATATCTGAAAGATAGTCGGGAAGGATGTGGGCGGGAAACCCTGGCTGTTTTTGATCCAGGTTCACCGCGACAAGGTCAAAGTGAATCGGAGCACGCTTTTGCAAGACCAGCAATAGATCGAGCAGGGCATAACTATCCTTCCCGCCTGATAGGCAGACCATGATCTTGTCGCCATTCTCAATGAGGCCATATTCGGCAACGATCTCTCCGACAAGGCGAAGCAGTTTGGTCCGCAACTGTTCTGTGGACTCATCCAGTTTGAAACAGGGGCGTGAGGGGCTTGTCGGATGTGACATGGGCATGCATTCTACGCGACCAGCCGTGCGGCTGTCGATCTTCGGCCGGTGATATCATGGGGAAAGATAAGAACCGCTCCGGGGGGAACTTCCAGTCAGTCCTATTTGTGTGCACGGGGAATATTTTTCGGAGTGTGACAGCAGAGTATGCGCTCAAGGCCCGCCTAGGTCCCGATACGTCCCGCGTAATCAGCTCGGCTGGGATCGACGTGAAGCCTCAGTCCATGCATGTCTGGGTTCAGACCCGTTTGCGCGAGAAAGGCGCTGATCTATCGACACACGTCCCACGACAACTGACCAAGGAACTGGTCGAAAGTGCCGATCTTGTCATTGCGATGGGGCGAAACCACCAGATCTTCATCCGGGAACAATTCG
>DATDFW010000389.1:0-5230 GCA_036522375.1 Nitrospiraceae bacterium | reverse complement strand
CTACTCTATCGGCAACGGGACCAAGCATTGTTGTTCGATCCTTGGTTGCTCCCCTGGTTTGCGGAATCCTCGGTTCCGTCGCTCTGGGGATCGCTGTTGCCCAAACCGGCTGCCGTCTTCTTGACCCATGATCACGACGATCACGTGGATCCGCGCACACTCTTGCATCTGCCCAAAGACACACCGATCATCGTACCCAGTCGAAGGAATCGGCGCACCTTCTCCTACGATTACCTGTCCCTTTTGCGGGAAGTGGGATTCGACCATGTGATTGAATTGGCGCATGAGGAAAGTTGGACGTTTGAAGGAGGAGCCGTGTACTCCGTGCCCTTCTATGGCGAAGATCCCTGTGATTTGGAAATGCCGCGCAACTGCTATCTCATTGCCGATCGTGGCTATAACGTGCTCGTGCATGCGGACAGCGGGCCGACGAATCGCGGGAAGTCCGCCATCACGGACGGAGTGATTCAGGCGCTGGTGCAGAAACATGGACCGATCACGCTGGTGTTTGCTTCGCAACAACAACTGCTCGAAATCCGTGGCCATGCGGCGCACGCGCCCTTGTCTCCTCCTGGAAAGTGGCTCGATGTGGGAGAGAACGGATATCTGACAAACGCCTATCTCGCCGAGGTCTGTATGGCAGCACAGGCCAAGTTGTTCGTGTCCTATGCCACCGGCGGCGCAGATTGGTATCCGGACCACCTCTCGTTCATGTTCAGCCGACGGAATCCCGCCCGCACCGCAATGCTGACGGCCCACTGGGAACGGCCTGAAACGCTCAAAGAACTTCTCGTCAAGCAGGGATGCGGCTATCATTACAGTCATGCGCTGGATCTGTTTCGTCGCACGACCGACGGGAAGGTGGAACCACTGGCGAGCGGCGAGGTCCTGACGCCCCTGTCACTCTATCGGCTTGACCACGGCGATCCTCCGTTTATGAAAACCAGTAACCGCATCACACCATCTCATTCAATCGGCAAGGAAAGTCTATGATCAAGCGAAACAGGGAGCAGGCTCCGATCCTCGTCACCGGTGTCGCCGGATTCATCGGCTTTCATACTGCAATGAGATTGCTGGAGCGAGGTGAGCGGGTGATCGGGCTTGATAATGTCAACGACTACTATGACGTGCGCCTGAAGAAGGCAAGGCTGGCGAAGCTGAAACCCTTCAAACAGTTCACCTTCACCAAAACCGATCTGGTCGATCGAGTGAGGATGCGCCGGCTTTTTGCCACTCAGCCGATTGCGAAGGTGATCCATCTGGCAGCGCAAGCGGGCGTGCGTTATTCGTTGGTGAATCCGCATGCCTATACGGACAGTAATATTGAAGGGTTTCTGAACATTCTCGAAGGTTGCCGGCACGCGAAGGTCGGGCACCTCGTCTATGCCTCGTCGAGTTCCGTCTATGGCGGCAATACCCAGATGCCGTTCTCAATCCATGACAACGTCGATCATCCGGTTTCTCTCTATGCCGCAAGCAAAAAGGCCAATGAGCTCATGGCCCATTGCTATGCGCATCTCTATGGGATTCCCTGCACGGGTCTCCGGTTTTTTACGGTCTATGGACCATGGGGGAGACCCGATATGGCTCTCTTCATCTTCACGAAGGCAATTCTGGAGGGAAAACCGATCGAGGTCTACAACCATGGAAAGATGGCACGAGATTTCACCTATGTCGATGACATCGTCGAAGGGGTGATCAGGACTCTCGATCATCCGGCCACGCCGAATCAAACCTGGTCCGGCGACAGACCAGACCCCGGAACCAGTTCAGCGCCGGCGCGGATCTATAATATTGGTAACCATCAGCCAGTCGAACTGTTGCGTTTTATTGAGGTCCTTGAACAGGCGATCGGAAAACAGGCGAAGAAGAAGTTGTTGCCCATCCAGCCAGGTGACGTTCCTGCCACTTATGCCGATATCGAGGACCTGTCGAGGGATGTCGGATTCAAGCCGGTGACGCCCATCGAGGTGGGGATTCCGCGGTTCATCGAGTGGTATCGCGAGTTCTACAAAAAATAAAGGGTGCCAGGCTCTTTAGACAGCGTGGCACCCCACAGCCTCTCACTCCGCCTCTTTACGGACAGCCGATTGGTACAAACCCTGGTCCGAATACTTTTGCCAGAGTCATATACCGCGCTTGATCGTAGAACGAAAAGCTTGCCCCCCGCTGATTTCTTCCGGAAAGATCTCCGCCATACGAAGGGTCCGTTCCATAAAAAAACCCGCCACGAGTCTTCTGAACGAGGTTAAGCCACTCTCCATACATGGAGCAGACTTCAGCTTGAACGGAGCCGGTTGAAGCAATGCTGCTGTGCCAATCTTTGGCCCAATCGGGAACGACCTGTCCTCTGCCCGCCATACCTGCCTGATTGCGGTCCTGGTACGCAGGAATATCGTAGTGAGGTGCTGTGGCCAAGGAGGGACGATAGGTTGGCATGTCATCCAGCGAGGGCACAATCGACAGTTCTTTCAGCGTCATCAGTTTGCAGCCCGGCAAATCCTTGTTGGTGTAGAGTGCCGTCCCATCGGGTTGGGGGCATTCCCGCATCAGAAACGGATCGAAAGTGATCGTTGTATCGGCGTATGCCGACGATGATGACAGGGTGAAGATCGTTAGGGCAATCATAAGTAGATAGGCGGGCGGCATAGCGCACCTCCTTTGAGACGGTGGAACAGATAAGTTTGGCATCTTCGTTCACCTCTGTTAATTATATTCGCCGATAGTAGTCACAAACTATTCCACCGGCGACAAAGCCGTCTATTCATCTTTCGAGGGGGTACTTCGGACGGTCGGCGCGGCAAAATGGCTCAGCTGGCTGGTCAGCCGAGACCAAGGACATAAGAAACTGAACCAGGATTTCAAAAATAGACAAGCTGCGTAGATGCCGGATTGCCGGCGATATGTCTTCGAAGGGGGGGCAGGAGGTGCAAATCAGAGTCTGTCCCGCGTGCTCGTCTTGTGAGCTGCTGAAGGAAATGGTTTTATTCAATTAAATAAGCAACTTGGGCTTGTTACCTTCTCGCTCCTAGGGTATTCTTCGCCCTCAATCCGTAAAGCGTGAGGCGTGTGAAGAATCCCATCACCTGCCGCCCGTACTCCTCACGTCCGACCAATTTCCGTCATGACTGACTACGGCGTACTTCCAAATCTCCTGGTGATCTTCTTGGCATCGATCGCCGTCGTCTTCGTATTCCACAAGTTGCGGCTTCCCTCGATTGCAGGATTCTTGGTCGCCGGCTCAGTCATCGGTCCCCACGGGTTGAACCTCATCACGGATGTCGGGACGGTCGAGGTGTTGGCCGAGATCGGGATCGTTCTGCTTCTCTTCACCATCGGAATAGAATTTTCTATTGCGCAATTGCTTTCCATGCGCCGAATCATGTTTGTGGCAGCGCCAATCCAGATCGGCGGCGTGCTGGCGATGGCAGTCCTCGGGGCAATGCTGATCGGTTTCTCCTGGCGGGACGGGCTGGTTTGGGGATTTCTCTTCGCCCTCAGCAGCACGGCGATAGTCTTGAAGACCCTCACGGAACGGGGGGACAACAACTCGATCCATGGCCGAGCCACGATCGGCATTCTCATCTGTCAGGATCTGGCCGTCGTCCCAATGATGCTGCTGATGCCGATTCTTGCCGGCAAATCGACGGGAGATGTGCTGACCATTCTGCTCACCTTGGGAGGATCGGTTCTCATTGTCCTGCTTGTCATTGCAGCTTCCTGGTATCTGATTCCCAAACTATTGGGCTATATCGTCCGGAGCCGCAGCCGCGAGCTGTTCTTGCTGACGATCATCATCTCCTGTACCGGCATCGCCTGGCTCACCTCTCTCGGCGGCCTCTCGTTGGCAATAGGAGCATTCATCGCTGGATTGGTCATTTCCGAATCGGAGTACAGCCATCAAGCCATAGCCGAAGTGCTGCCGTTCCGCGACAGTTTCACCAGTCTCTTTTTTGTGTCGGTCGGCATGCTCATGGACTGGAGGGTGTTGCTTACTCATCCGGGACCGGTGTTCGGACTTCTCATGGCAGTTCTGCTGCTAAGTTTCATTTCCGGGACCGGAGGGGCTCTGTTGTCGGGACTTCCCCCGCGTTCTGCGATCATGGTAGGTATCGCCCTGGCTCAGGTCGGAGAGTTCAGTTTCTTGCTGGGGCAGCAGGGGGAGGCAAGCGGGTATTTCCAGGGCGATCAGTATCAAGTCTTTCTTGCGCTCTCGGTGCTCTCCATGATTGTGACCCCCTTTCTCATGCAGTGGTCGCCGCACCTGGCTCGCCGCACCGAAGCCTGGCAGCGGGCCCATCATTTGATGCCTGGTCGAACGACCACCCACACCGAACAGACCGAAGGGAAGCAGATTCGCATGAAGGGCCATGTCATTATTGCAGGATATGGGTTGAACGGGCGGAATCTCGCCCGCGTGCTCGGCGAGACGGAGATTCCATACCTTGGCTTGGATCTCGACGGCGATACCGTCAGCCGCGAAGCGAAACATGGTGTTCCTGTCTACTACGGCGATGCCACGAATTCGCATGTGTTGCGGCATATGAGGATCGAAGATGCCAAGGTGTTGGTGGTGGCTATATCGGATCCATTTATCACTCGGCGGGTTGTGCAGGTTGCCAAAGGACTTAACCCCAAGATCCACGTTGTCGTGCGCACCCGCTATTTGCGCGAGTTGGATGAGTTGCATAAGCTCGGCGCGGACGATGTGGTGCCGGAGGAATTCGAAACCTCCATTGAGATTTTTGCCTTGGTACTCGGCACCTACAAAATGCCACCGGACTTTGTGATGCGAAAGGCTGCACAAGTTCGCCGAGAAGGCTACGCCTTGCTTCGTCGCAGCGAATCGCCGGGACTCCCGCACCATCTCCATGGTGGGACCTTGTCCGATGCGGAGGTCGAGACCTGCCGCATCGACGACGATTCCCCTGCGTTGGGGAAGATGTTGGCCGAGCTTGATCTCGGTCCACGCACGGGCGCATCGGTAATTGCTTGGACGCGTGCAGGGGTGACGCAAGCAAATCCATCGAGCACCACTCGATTGATGGCGGGCGATATTGTCGTGTTACTCGGTTCGCGTGCCCAGATTTCGCAGGCGATGGGGTTTTTAGTCCAGACGAATGCAAAATGAGCATACGGCTACCGTCTTGCCGTTATCATAAGCTGATAAGCCTCTTCAAGCGTTGCCACTTCAATGATTGTGATATTCCAGCGGGCTGCCAGTTGGGAG
>DATDFW010000388.1:0-2770 GCA_036522375.1 Nitrospiraceae bacterium | reverse complement strand
CCGGCGTACTCGAGCAAATGCTCCATCCTCGCCCTCCAAGAGGGGGGCATGATGCCATAAGAAGCGAGAGGAGGGCAAGGAGGCGCGCCTCTTGACATGGCCCCGCTGAGGCATGCATAAGCCTTATACATGAAAATACTGAGCGTGCCCGAGAACGGAATTCCTTTAAGTCAAAATTCACTCTGAACCTCGACCGGAGGAGACGGTTGATTGACAGGCTTTTCAACCGTCCCGTAGACTGCCCCTATGGCTTCACGATTGATCACCCCGTCTCGCCCGAACAACAGGAAGACGACCATCGGTTTCGTCAACCTGGGTTGCTCGAAAAACCAGGTCGATTCTGAAATCATGCTGGGCACTTTGGTCACGGACGGATTTGCCTTGACCGCCGATCCACAGAAAGCCGAAGTCGTGATCATCAATACCTGTGGTTTCATAGAGGAGGCCAAGCAGGAGTCGATTGATACGATCATTGCACATGGCAAACTGAAACAATCAGGATCTTGTCGTGTATTGATTGCCGCCGGTTGTTTGGCGCAACGATATCAAGGAGACCTGCTCAAGCAGTTACCGGAACTCGACGCGGTGGTTGGAACCGGTGAGTTCGGAAAGATTGCGGAAATCTGCCGGGACCTGTTGGCGCCGAAGAAACGGCAGCAGCGGCTCTGGATTAGCGAACCGCCCTACCTGTATGACGCAGACGCGCCACGCCTCCGTCTCGGAAAGGCCCATAGTGCCTATGTGAAGATCGCCGAAGGCTGTAACCGCAATTGTGCCTTCTGTGCGATCCCGCTGATGCGGGGCAAGCAGCGAAGCCGCCCGGTGGAATCGATTGTAGCTGAAGTGACCCGCCTCGCTGCTGAAGGTGTGAAAGAGGTCAACCTCATTTCGCAGGATACGGTGAATTATGGCGTCGATCTTGGTGTGCGACACGGCCTCGTCACGCTGCTTCGTGAGCTGGTGAAGGTGAAAGACCTCCGCTGGATCAGGCCGTTTTATCTCTATCCGCAACAGGTATCGCACGAACTATTGGATCTCTATGCAGGAGAAGAGAAGATTACCAAATATATCGACATGCCACTTCAACACATCAACGATCGGATGCTCAAGCAAATGCACCGGCTCGGTGATCGTTCCGCCATTACTGCCCTCGTCGATCGGATCCGGACGCGCATTCCGGGTGTCACGTTTCGCACGGCCTTCATCGTCGGGTTTCCGGGAGAGACAGAACAGGCCTTCGATGAACTCAGACAGTATGTGGAAGAGACTGAGTTCGATCGGGTGGCGGTATTTCTGTATTCTGACGAGGAAGGCACCCCCGCCGTTGGGCTTGACGACAAAATCGAACGGATGGTCATGGACGAGCGAAGGAATGAAATCCTCGCTGTGCAGGAAGGGATTGCTGCGGCACGAGGCCAAGCCCGTATCGGCACGGTGATGGAAGTGTTGATCGAAGGGGTTTCGGAGGAGACAGAGTTACTGCTCGAGGGACGCCATGAAGGACTGGCTCCCGAGATCGACGGCGTCGTGTACATCAATGATGGATCAGCCGCAGCAGGGGAACTCGTCAAAGTTGAAATCACCGATGCAGCTCTGTACGATCTCGTGGGCCATATCGTCTCCTAGCCGGATGCTGAAAATGTCGCTTGTCTCACCCGCCTAACGCCATTTCTACCGTGATCGTTGCTCGCCTGCTACACTTGTCCTGACCACTCTCATCGGAAAGAGAGGCCCACAATGGCACACCGAAAGGAATCCGTCGTCCTTCTGATCCATTGTAAGGATCGCAGGGGTATTGTCGCTCGTGTCTCGGGCTTCATTCACGACTTCGGCGGAAACATTCTGGATTCAGATCATCATACCGATGAAGAGACGAACGAGTTTCTCATGCGCATGGAGTTTGCCGCCGAGGGGTTGCAGATTCCACCCGATGAGATCGCATCCGCCTTCGCTCCAGTCGCAAAAACGTTCGAGATGCGCTATGAGGTTCGCCCTTCAAGCCGCCGAACGAGAGTCGCGATGCTGGTCTCGAAACAGGATCACTGTCTGGCGGATCTGCTCCAACGGCACAAACGCGACGAGTTGTACATCGACATTCCCATAATTATTTCCAATCACGATACCTGCGCCGGCTGGGCCGAGCTGTTCAAAATTCCCTTCTCCGTCTGTCCCGTGACGAAAGAAACCAAGCCTCAACAGGAACAACAAGTACTCTCCTTGCTGAGGGAACAGCGTGTCGAGCTCGTGGTTATGGCCCGGTACATGCAAATTCTCAGTGCCGGCTTTCTTTCACAGGTCGGCTGTCCGGTCATCAATATCCATCATTCCTTCCTGCCGGCCTTCATCGGCGCCAATCCCTATCGGCAGGCCTATGACCGTGGCGTGAAAATCATCGGAGCCACGGCGCACTATGCGACAGACGATCTGGATGAAGGCCCCATCATCGAACAGGACGTCATACGTGTAGGGCACAGGGATACCGTCGATGATCTGGTGAGGAAGGGACGGGATCTGGAGGAGATTGTCCTGGCCCGTGCCGTGCGCCGCCATGTCGAACGGCGGGTGCTGGTGTATGGCAGAAAAACCGTGGTATTTGATTAGCAGGATGCTGAAAAAGTCCGCCAGCGGCGTTCTCGCATCGTTCAGACCTTCAACGTACCACAAGGGTACGCCTCGGGCCTTCACTCGCTGCGGCCTTGCTGGACGGCCTTTTTGAGCATCCTGCGTCCCATACTTCTGTTGTCCAAGACGTAAGAGTCAATGGAATTCC